>JAGPGE010000192.1 GCA_018056145.1 Armatimonadota bacterium | reverse complement strand
CCTTCCAGGAGGGCTCACCCACCTTTCGCAGAAGCTCGCCCACGCCGCCGGCATCCACCCATTCATAGCCCTGGTAGTAGAACCCCGGTACACGTACGGTTCGGCCCTCGTCTCCTGTGAACACCGCGGTGACGTCAATGTCCTCGGGGTCAAAGGGGTTGTCGAATGTGGCATCCAGATCCAGGTCAATCTCCACCAGGTTCAGGTCCTTCGGGCGCTCGGGGCTGATGGTCATTCCACGCAATGCCAGGGGCTTCTCGGACCTGAGTTCCACCGCCACCGTTGCGTTCATGTCTACGATCGTCTGCTCCTCACCGGCAAGGCGCGCGGCATCGAAAGGCCGGAGAGTGACGCCAAAGCGGTAGGTCTTCCCCGCCTTGAGACCCTTGGTCTCGCGCACCGGGAACTGCGCCTGAAAGGCACTGATATTGAACTGGCGGTTGTCCTGGAAACTCACCCCATTGATGCCCTCGCCGTCGGGCTCGATGAGCAGGCCCACGTCGCCGGGCAGCAGCCAGGCGCACCACTTGAGCGGGCTTGCGGAGGCGATGTGGTACGGGTCCGGGAGCGTCGCCGGCAACTCGTGGCGCAGGATGGCGGAGTTCCTCTTCAGATACAGGGAGCCCTGTCCCGCGTTGCCCTTGGTGGGCAGGTCGATGGTGATCACGACAAGCTCGGTCTCCAGGTCAGTGGAGGGGGTCAGCTCGCAGCCAATCCGCCAGCCATCGCCCGCGGGTTCGATGCGCTCGCGGAAAGCACACGGCTTGCCCTCGCAGTCCAGTTGTCCCTCGAAGAGCCGGACCCCTTCGGCAGGCGTCTCCACTTCGCGCACCCCGGAGTTGTCGCCCAGCACCGCATACGCACCGTTCCAGCCGGGCTTCACGATGCGCATCTGCACCTGCTGCCCGACGCCCTGGCCGTCGAGCGTAATACTCGTGATATTGCCCTCCGGCCCGGGCTCAATCGCGAGTTGGGCGCAGGCAATGCCAAGGGTCAACGCGAGGATGACCGATGGAATGTCGGGGCGCATGGTGGTGTCTCCTCCTGGACGCGTGAAGTGGGCATGGGCCGCGTGCCACACCATGCCCCGCATGGTGTGCTTGCACGTGCAGGACTGCTTCCGGGGGAAGCAGTGGCACCCAGAGTCCTGAGTTCAGCCGATCTCCGGCCCGGCGATTGCGTAGACAAGCCCCGTTTCACCGGGAGAGGTGTTCCTGCCCCGGAACTGCCGGATCAGATGCCGCTGTTTCTCGAAGCCGAACTCGCTGACCATTTGCAGCACATGACTGTTCGCCAGTGAGATGTCCATGAACACCGGCTTTCCCGCGCGAGCCGCCAGCGCCGCCTGCAGCAGGGCCAGCGCCGCATCAGGACCCGTCGCACACCACGGACCGATGCTGTCAGCGTGCATGCCCCGGCGGCCGAGGGTATAGCCGGCCACCTCTCCCCCATCCAGACAGACGAAAGCCGGCGCTCCCGGATCGGCAAGCAGTGCGCGGATCACCCGGCCGCGGTCTGCTCCGAAGGCGCGGAAGTCCATGGCGAGCACCGCGTCGAGATGGGCTTCTGTGAGCGGGGCGATGCAGTCCGGCACCCGGCAATCTGGCGCAGTCGCCTGTTGGCGCTCGATCAGGTACTCATCCTTGAAGCCGATAGTGTCGTACAGTTGCTTGCCCATGGGCGTCGCGTCGAGCTTCACGGCATCTACGCCGCAGCCTTCGAGGTAGTCGATGCAGGCATCCAGCAGCGCTGTGCCGATGCCTTTGCGGCGCATGTCCGGATGCACGAGAACCATGCCCACCCAGCCGAAACGGTTGTCGTAGTTGATGGTGATCGCAGTGCCCGCGTCAGTGCCTTCATGCTGGGCCACAAAGCAGCCTTCGGGCTCCCAGGCGACGAACCGCTCCCAGTCATCGGGAAGCTGATTCCAGCCGGCCAGGTTCTTCAGTTCCATGCCAAAGGGGATGTCTTCACGAGTGAAGGTGCGGATGGTGACGGAGCTGGCAGACATGAGAGTGGGGCTCCTGATGGTGTGATGGGCAGCGAACACCGGCCAGGCAGCATTGCCTGGCCCGCCAACGTCAACCGATCGGGCCTCAACGCGCCAGTTGCTTCATCCAGCTTTCCTGGATGGACAACAACTCCGCGGACTGGTCTTCGGACAGGTACTCCGGCGCGGGAAGCGAGAGGATCTCGCGCACCCTCGCCCGGGCGCGGTCAGTCTGGGTCTGCGAGCCAGCGTTCTGCCACTCCTCGCGCCTGCCGCAGAACCCCAGCGCAGGCATGAGCAGTTCGTCCCGGAAGTGGTCCAGCGTGTGGTCATGGCCCAGATAGTCCGCGGAATGGCCGATGGACGTGATCACGTCCTCGGCAATGGTCTCTGCATCCACACCGATGCCCCGCCATGCCCGCAGTACCGCGCCCGCGATGTCGTCGCAGATGACCCCCTGCTCGGGTGACACAGTTCGCTGGGATTCAAGCTGTCCCACACCCCAGATGATGTTCACGCCGCCCAGGGCGTTGAGCAGGGCGACCAGGCCGAACTCCGCTGCAGCCTGGGCGTCGGCGATCATGCTCTCGGTGCTGGCCCAGGAGGCGCTGGGCAGGCCATGGAAGGCCGCGAGTTGGGCCCCAGCCATGCCCAGAAGCCCGTTCTCCGGCGCGCCGGTGCGAGTGATGGCCCGGCGCATGTCCAGCGTGTGCGCGAAGCCCAGGTTGAACACCACGGGCCGCCCGGGTTCGAGAAGCTGCAGGATCACCACGCCGCTGAGTGCCTCCGCGTTGGCCAGGGCGAGGGTGCCGGCCAGTGTAACCGGGGAAGTGGAACCCGCGGTAGGCTCGGCGTTGATCATCATCGGCGCGCCGTGGCCCGAGCTCTTGATGAACAGGTCCAGCGCCGGCTGGGACCAGTGCAGCGGGCTGATGATGGTGTAGCCGAAGCTGGTGATGGGGCGCTCTCGGAAGGCCACGCCGCCTAGAAGCACCGGGGCCATTTCCAGGATCGCCAACGCGCCGTCCGGGGTGTAGATGCATGGGCGCAGGTGCTTGCGGGTGTTTTCGGCGAGCAGCCGGAAACCCACGAAATCCCGGCTCCAGGGCGGGTATTCGGAGATCGTGGGTGCAACCGCGGCGAAGACGTTCTCCAGGTGATCGGTGACCCGGGTCCAGGCCACGAAATCCGGCTCGGTGAGCGGCCTGAAGCCGGCCTCGTCCATGATGTGCAAGGCGTTCCCGGTCCAGAACATGGGCTGCGCACCGGGGCCTACCGGCGCATGGGAGCCGTCCACCGCCCACAAGTCGAAGCTCGTGGGCGCGAGTTCCACCATCTCCGCGACCAGGGGCTCGGGTATGCGGACCACATCCGCGTCGATTCCTGGGGTGCAGCCGGCCTTTAGGAGAAGCTCCTGGACGCGGGGCACGGCCACCTTGATGCCGGTCTGCGCGAGGAGCCGCAGCGAAGCGTCATTGATCTGCACGATCTGGTCCCGGGTGAGCAGCAAGACAGGTGCCTCCTTGCGGTGGTTCAGTGTGCTCGCATGCACCACGGAGGTGCGGGATGCGGGCGGCGGCGCGATCAGTTTTCGAAGTACGGCTTCAGCATGATGTAGTTGAGCGCGGTCTGGGTTCCCGGCTCAGCATCAGCGTCCGTGAATGTGACCGTGAATGATGGCGCGGTGGCGCGGAAACGTATGTGGTGCAGGTTGATCCGCGCCAGCCCGTCGTCTGCCTTCTTCGTGCCGGAGTTGCGCCTGTCCACGAAGACGTAAGACTGCTCCGGGATGACCTCCGCGCCGTCGCCCAGGATCGCCCTGAGTTTGTGCTGCTTCGGATCAACTCTGCGCTCCACCATGTCCTTGTAATCGGCGGTCACGAACTGGAGCGTGTAGATCTTGCCCGGCGTCAGACCTGTGGCGGTCTGGGTGAGGGTGTTGGCCTGCCCCTCGCTCCGGGTGAAGACACAGAAGCTGTCGCCCGTTCCGCCAGGAGCGCCCCAGCGTGCCTGGCTGCCCTTCCCGTACCCGGCGAAACTGTCGACCCGCAGGCCCTCGGGCGGGTCGGCGGTCCAATTCTCAAGCCCCTTCAGGAAGTCGCAGTTCTGCAGGTGCCCAGGGGAGTAGACGTATCCGTAAGCATTCGAGAGCATCTCCGTCGCGCCATCGACACAATAGTGGCGCAGCAGCGCAAAAGACCAGCGGTAAAGCTCCTCGTCGTCGTAATAGCTCCCCCAGTAGCCCGTCATGCCCAGGTCCGCGAAAGCGGGATGATTGGCCACCAAGTTGAGTTGCATATCGAGGTAGTACTTGTAGTCCACCTCGGGGTTCACGTCCAGGGAGATTATGGGAATCTGGTTGAAGTTGCCGAAGATCATACCCGTGCCCGCGGCGACGTTGGGGAAGTACTCGGCGAAGCGCTCCATCGTATCGACGACGCGGTCGTTGAGGTAGCTGGCCGCATCTTCCTCGGTTGGACGGCTGTGGCAGTAGGCCTCGAAGAGCAGGCGCCCCCGTCCCCGCGACACATTGAGTGACGCGCTGATGAAGTCATTGTGCATACCAGGGAGCCCGGGCTTCCCAACGATCCAGGTGTAGACGAGCCGGTTCTCGGGGTTCTCCAGGAGCCGCATCGCCTCGGTGTAGTGCGCAAGGCCGGGGCGGGCGAAGAACTGCTCGTCAGCGGTGAACCCGTCGTACCAGGGCGCAGTCATGCCGGGGCTTTTCGACATGCGCTCCACCAGATCAGCGGCATCCTTGGGGCTGGTGGTGCCCACGTTCGCCAGCCACTTTAGCCCCATGTTGCGCACGTCGGGTCGGTGCTCTTCGGGGATGTTGCCGCCGTTGAGCGTGGTCACGGCCTTGAAGATGTGCTTCACGTGGAAGTCCCAGTCGTACTTCCCGTTCTGCGGCACCTGGCTGTTTGCGCAGGCCGGGTAGTTGAATATCTCGGCGATGGATCGGACCAGAATCCGACCGCCCGACGCCGCTCCGCTGACCGTGAGATCGTGCGTCCCCCGGGGCAGTTCGCGGAAGGCCTCGTGGCGGTCGGTGGTCGCGGTGATGACGGTGTCGCCAGCGCCGAGGACCACGCTCAGACCGGGGTCATCCGCTTGGGTCTCGGCCTTGATGAAGACCCAGCCATCTCTGGCGGTGCTGAACCGGAAACGTTGCGCATCTGCGTCTGCCTGCAACGGTTGCGCCAGGACTTCGGTCACCAGGTTGTTCAGCTTGCGGTGGCCTGACACATCGACTTCGGGGACTTCTACCAGTGTGATGACGTGCGAGGCGTCGTAGGCTTTCTCCCCCGTGGCGCGATCCACCACGGCGACATCGAGGCGGTGATCTCCCTCGGCCAGTCCGGACAGATCCACGCTGTTGCGGTTCTGCTCAAGCGGATAGGTCCGAACCGTCTCGCCGTCGATGGTGTAGACGCAGTCGTAGTCTGCGGGAGCGCGGTCCAGCCTGCCGAAGAAGTGGAAGGTCATCCTGGGATCGGCCAGCGGGATCTTGTTCAACAGGGGCTCCCAGGCCACAAGCCGCGGGCGGTTCTGTTCGAGCAGCATCGGCGACGCCGAGCTACCGGCCAGCGCTGCCTCGCTGATGGCCTCCAGCTTCACCTGGGCGAAACGTATCTCGCCAACGTACTCAATGGCGAAGATCGCCACCCCGTACACGCCACCCTCGCTCTCCTGAAGCACGAATGTCTGCTCCAGGTACTGCCAGCCGTCGGTGTTCTCGGGGAACGATCGTATGCCGTGCTCCTTATGCCAGCCGTTGTCGTGGACAATGATGCCGCAGTGACGGCTCTTGAAGCCCGTGGTCTTGATATACGCGCTCATCTTGTACGTCTCGCCGGCGATGATCCGCTGGTCATGCTGGCGGCAGTTGGAGCTAATCCCCTTGAGCCCGTCGGGATTGCTGAACACCAGCGCTCCGGTATTGCCAGGCCCGCCGGTAGGGTCGTAACCGGTGTTGTTTCCGCCCTTTTCCCAGAACATGGGGAAACTCAACTGTTCGGCCTCGAAAGCGCCGTTGATCAGCAGATTCTCGCCGGGTTTCACCGCCGCCAATCCAATGCTCACGGAGAGGATCAGTACCGAGAGAAGAGATTCCTTCAGCATGTTGTTCTCCTTCTGTGCGGGGTTGCGCCGGTACGGATCGCCACGCGGTGTTTCCGCGCGGGGGCGACGCTCCCCTCTGCGCCGGACGGGAAGGTCTTCAGCGCGAGCCGATCCAGATGTAGTCAATTCGGCACGTGCCGGTGAGTTCGGCTCCGCCGGTTAGGTCCAGGCGAAGCTGCTTAAGTTCGCCCGTCCAACCCGGCACATCGCTCATATCCACCGTGTACACGCGCGGCGCGTTATCATTGGGGACGACCTCGAAGGTCTTGCTGTTTGTGTCGCTCCACGTTGGGTTGCCTGCAGTGGTGAAGCGGAACCGCATTCGGGTTGCTGGAGTGTGATTTTGCAGGCGGATGGTGATGGTGTCATTGCCGCTCAGGTCGACAGCGAGATCGTCTGCGGATAGCAAGTGCGCGTCGTTGCTTTTGTCGATAGCTACCAGATAGTAGCCCCCGGCGACGTACTTCACCGGATGGGATGTAGTGGACCAGTCCGGGTGCGGCCACTCGCGGAACTGGGTGCCCAGGTTGGCCTCACTCCAGCCTTCCTTGTCCAGCGGCGCGTTGAACTCCCAGGCCTTCGCCACCGACGCGTCCGGCTGTAGGATGTGGACCGTCACCATGTCGCTCAGCCAAAGCTCGCCGTCGTCCGCCACCAAGCGCAGGAGGTAGTCTCCCGGCGCCGAGAATGCGGCATCGGTCTGGGGTGCCGCCGGGTCCTGGAAGGTCACCGTCCCAGGCCCTTCCAGCAATTCCCAGCGCACCCGCAGCGGCGCATCGCCGGAGCGCCGGTCGTCTCGAACGCTGCCGCTCAGGCGAACACTGGTCGCATCAGTGCGCATATCCGGTCCCGCGTCCACCTCCGGCGGGGCGTTGTGCGGCATTGCCCGGTCAGCTTCCGCAATGGTGTCGTAGCGGGTGTTGTCCCACAGCTCCCACCGCGTGGTCTTGGGCGCTTCGTTGGTGAAGAACTCCACCCCTGGCAACAGTACATAGCCGTTGTCGTGAACCACGCCATTGCTGCAGCAGATGTCGGGGTCCGGGCTCCTCCCCCAGATGAAGATCTCGGCCGGCCCCAGTTTGAGGGCCGTGTTGTTGGCGAAGAACCGCGAGTTCGCGATCTCAACGTTCCGTGTCTGGGGCGAACGCAGCCCCAGCATCTCAATGGCCGCGCCGGCATTGTTCTGGAAGGTGCAGTGATCGATGAGGCAGCCATCGCCGGAGTTCTCGAAGTCGATGCCGCCCTCGTCATGCGACCCGGAATCCGGCTGATTGCGCCACGTGCAATTGCGGATGATCAGACCCCGCGGATCGCCCAGCATGATGCCCATGGTGCCCGCCGAAGCATGGTAGCCCGCGGCATCGAACACGCTGTTTTGCAGATACGTGCGCCGGATGCGGACCAGAAAGGGGTGCGGCGATGTGTTGAGCACGTAATTGTCGTGGCAGTAGAGCCGGTCGAGGACGATATCATCGCCCATGACGAAGAAGCCGCTTGAGGTCTGGAACATCTCGCAGTCGCGCATCACGATCCCTTCGCCGGGCGCACCCGAGAGACCAAAGCCGGCTGACGTTGAGAGCGCGTCGCCACGTGCGCCGGAGCGGTCCAGCCATTCGGGAATGCCGTGAGCGTTGGGCCGATAGAGCCCCTCAATGTGGTGGGCGATGCAGTCCTCGATGAGCAGCCCGCTGTGCCCGGGCTCGGTGTAATGCGCAATCATCCCCTTGCCGGCATAGCAGACAACCACGCTGCTCACCCGGAGGTAATCCGGGTCCTTGATGAGCACGCACCGATCCCCAATGTCCCAGTTGCGGCGGATAATCGGCCGCGGACCCTCCCCGTAAGCGCCGATGAACGCCCAGTTGTCCGGCGTCCCATCCGCGGAAATCGAGAGCTCCTCGGTGAAGACGCTGCCCCGCTTGAGCAGCAGCCTGTCCCCAGGCCCCAGGGTCATGCCGTTTATCTTCGCGAAATCCCTCAAGGGCTGCGCTTCGGAAAGCCCAGTGTTGGCGTTGTCTCCCTGCGCGCTGTCGATGTACCAGGTCTTGCCGCCATGGCTGGGAGGGTTCATTCGCGCCTTCAGCATCGCCCCCTCGTCATCGGGAGGTAAGAAGACCAGCGGACGCCTGACGATGGCTGGCAATGCGCCCTCAGCCGTGAGCCGCACCACCGCCTCATCATTGGTCTCCTGGTCAGCCACGATCCGCCACTGGACTTTCTGCGTTGCGCCGGTCGCCAATGTACCAAGCTCGTGGGTGGCGTCATCCAGGCATCGGACGGTGTCGGGCGCCTCCAGACGAACCGATGCGCCTGCCACTTCCTGGCTCAGATTCTGCACCACTGCCGTCAATGTCTCAGGGGTTCCGGCCCGCATGATCGCCCGTTCTTGGGTCACATGCACTATGCGGAGTGTGGGCTGCCTGGGGTTGTCGATGCGTACTTCATCCACGAGCATCCCCGGGCCACCGATCGTCAAAGGGCCGCTGCCCGGACGGCACAGACCGCTCCGCGAGGTATGGGTCTGCGCCCCGTTGACATCCATTGCCAACGTCATCCCGTCCCAGTGTACGATGATCCGGTACCATTCCCGCGCCCGCACCGACACATTCGCGCGAACTCTCGGCTCCCAGCCGCCCAGGTTGACGAAGAACGCGAGGTCGCTCCCCTCATTCGGCGGGTCCACGCGCAGCATGAACTCGCCCTCTTTGCCGACAATCGTCGGCATTCCGGCGGGGACTTCCTCGAAGTAGACGCGGCAGTCGAGATGGAACCCCGGCGCAATCTGCAGGGCAGGGCTGTCAGGCACGCGCACCGGTTCGGCCAGTGGCCCCAGCGCTTGCCCCACCTGGCCGAGGGGAAAAGTCGCGCCTGCTCCCGTGCCGTCGTGACCGTGGCCGGACGCGTCCTCCAGATCCCCCTCGAAGGGCCAGAACGCCTCGGCTGTGGAAGCTCCGGCCGGGTTCTCGAGCCGCACGTCCTCAATGGCGCCCGCAAATGGTCCGAACTGCAGCTTCCCGTAGGCCGTGCGCGGGTTCCCGGTGCGCTCGCGCTGGTAGAGTGTGCCGTTGACCTCCAGCGACAGCGTCTCCCCG
>JAGPGE010000191.1 GCA_018056145.1 Armatimonadota bacterium | reverse complement strand
GACCGCGCTGACCATCTCGCCCGATGATGGCAAGACTTGGGGCGCACCGTGGCCTATCGACACCGTGGGCGGCGCCTATCCGGGTCTCGCGGAACTGGAGGATGGTTCGATCATCTGCATCTACTACGAAGAGGGCAAGGGCTCGGACATCCGCCAGGCCATCTTCAGCGTTGAGCCGGGAATCCGGCTGGCCGATCTGGCGGTGCGTTTCCCGCCGGCGCCTCCGCCAGGCAAGAAGCTGGACCTGCCCGCGCTCCACGGTTCGGGGCGCGTGGAGATCCAGACTGATATGACCCACACCGAGAAGACTCCTGGCGGGGGACCCACGGCGGTGTTCGACGGTAACACCGAGTACCTGCGCGCTGCCTGGAAGGCTGCCGAGAATCAGGATGCCACCTATGCCCTGAAGTTCGCGGACGAGCACGAACTGACCGGTCTGGGCATCTGTCTGAAGACCACGAAGGGCGCGACACAGTGGCCGGAATCGGCGGATGTCTATGTCTCGCTGGATGGCGAGGACTGGGGCAAGCCTGTTGCCAGCTTCGTGGACCTGGCAACGGCGCGAGTCGAATACACGGTCTTCGATACCCCCGTGAAGGCCCGTTTCGTGAAGGTGCATATCACCAAGGCCAGTGGCTGGCCGTCGCTCAATGAGCTGGAGTTGTACGAGAAGTAGCGGAGGTGTAGCCGATGCCCGGGCTGCTTGCGGCGTGCTGTCTGCTTGCCCTGGCCCCGCTCCTCGCGGCTCCCGAGGGCATCGTGCTCTGGTACCCCCTGGACGGGCAGGATGCCGAAATCCTGCCCGATGCCGTGGGCAATTGTGACGCGGCGCTCCGGGGCATCGACTGGCCGCGCAATTCCCACCGCGCCGCTCTGCGCCTGAGTGGGCGCACATCACGGGTGACGGCAGAGTCCATCTCCGTTCCGGCGATCCGGGGCGCCTTCTCCGTTGATCTGTGGTACAACTCCCGCAGGAGCCCCGATCCGGTGGGGCTCGTCACGGTCGCTTCAACCTTCCGGGTGCTCCTGTACCCCACGGGCAAGCGCATCCTGGTGGACGTGTTCGGCACAGACGGCAAGCGCACGTACGATGGGTTCAGTTGCCCCGTGAAGGTCGGTTCCTGGCAGCACCTCGCCCTGACGTACGGCCCCGGCCAGGGCGTCATCGTCTACCTGGACGGACAGCCCGTGTACACCAACCCGGCTGACCTCGGAGGACCCGTGCCCATGGCCGGGCCACTGCGGCTGGGATCGGATTCCGACCCGATGCTGCCCCGGCATTTCTCCGGGCTGCTCGGCGGATTCCGCATCTGGAACAAAGTGCTCACACAAAAGGAGATTGCCCAGATCATGCAGGACGAGAGGCCCGCGCTCACCGGCGTGTTTCGCGGAAGCAATGACCTGAGCCCGAAACTGCCGCCGGCGGCCGCGATCCCGGTGGGCAGCAGCAAGCAGTTGCTCTTCGACGACCGGTTCATCGAGGCGTCCAAAGGAACGGCTTTGCGCATGAACCCTCCCCAGAAAGTCGGGCCGGTGCTCATCCCTGAGAATCCTTGGGAGGACAAGAGCCTCGGCTTCTGCGCCAGCGTGCTCGAGCATGAGGGCATCTTCAAGCTCTTCTACGAGACCTGGAGTACGAAGGGAACCTTCGTCTGTCTGGCCACTTCGGAGAACGGGGTGACCTGGGAGCGACCCCGCCTGGGGATCACTGAGTTCGACGGCTCCACGGACAACAACATTGTGTTTGAGGCCGGCGGCGAGGCCGTGGTCTTCCTTGATCCTCACGGGAAGCCGGAAGAGCGGTTCAAGATGATCTGCGTCCAGGACTGGCCAAGCAAGGAGACCGGCGGCGTCTACTGCCACACTTCGCCAGACGGCCTGCACTGGACTGCCGGGCCGAAGGTCTTCGATCTCGTGCCCGACACCGCGAACCAGGCTGCCTGGGATAGCCAGCGCGGGAGGTATGTTGCCTACGTGCGCAAATGGGACCCGCTGCGCAAGGTGGGACGCATTGAGATGGATGACATCATGCAGCCCTGGCCGTATACCCCACTGGGCGAGCAGGCGTTCTTCATCTGGGGCAAGGAGAGCATCGCGGTCCCCAGCCGGGAGATGCCCACTGCCTTCGGCTACGACGAGCAGGACCCGGCGGTCTCGGACCATTACAACCCGGCCATCGTGGAATACCCGTGGGCGCAGAATGCCTACTTCTCCTTCCCCAGCGCCTACATGCATTTCCCCGAGCCACCGGACTGGAAGTTTTACAATGACGGCCTGCTGGATATCCAGTTGGCGGTGAGCCGCGACGGCGTCGAGTTCCACCGGCCCGAACGCGGCCCGTATGTGGAGCTGGGGCTCACAGGCGAGCCGGACTCCCTGTCCAACTACATGGCCGTGGGGATGGCGCGAGTGGGCGACTACCTGTACCAGTATTACGGCGGCTACGATGTGACCCACGGGCTTCCCGAGTCCGAGCAGGAAATGCCCATCGGCTCCTTCTGCGCGGTGCGCCAGCGTCTTGACGGGTTCGTGTCTGTGGATGCGCCGTGGGAGGGCGGCGAGTTCATGACGCCGCCGATCACCTTCACGGGCGAGCGTCTCGTGCTCAACCTGAACGCCTCGGCGATGGGCGTCTGCCTAGTTGGGATTCTCGACGAAAACGGCGAGCCGATCGAGGGCTTCGGCGCGGACTACTGCGACCCATTGCGCGGGAACTCCCTTGCCCAGACTGTCACCTGGGGCGGCAAGAGCGACCTCTCCGCCCTCGCCGGCAAGCCGGTCCGCTTGCATTTCATGATGCGCGCGGCGAAATTGTTCGCCTTCCAGTTCGAGGCCTAATCCGTCGGGGACACCTGCACTGAATTGAGGGCGGTGCACATGAGGTTCCCGCTGCTGAGTATGGCTGCGCTTCTCCGCGCCGGGCTGACGGTCTGCCTTGCCCAGAATGCTCCTGAGTTCACCCCGCCCGGGCAAAACATCGCGCGTGTGCAAGCCGCCTCCGCCCGCACCGCTGCGACCAGTGACCAGATGTTCGAATCAGACATTGCCGCTCTCTCGGCGTGGGGTCCCGCGCCTCTGTGTCCCGGCAGGTGCATGTGTGGCACGCCGGTTGAGCGCGGGCAATGCGCGGCGCCGCGCACGCGTCAGCCTTCCATCGGGCGGCTGGTCAGCAGGCCGATGCACCGGCCACGAGCGCCGGTGGCGCAGTAGTACAGGTACAGCGTGTCATTGGCCGGGTTGTGTACCAAGCTGATCTTGTGGGCGTACTGGCTGTCGAGACCACCCGGGTGTCCGCCTGCCCTGTAGAGCGGCTCGGGATCGGCAACCCAGTGGATCAGGTCCCGCGAGAACGCGGCCATGATGTGTGCCCCGCCCTTGCCCACGCCGAAGTAGAGCATCACCCAGTGGTCGCCGTCCCGGAATACCTTGGGGTCCGAAGCAAACTGCTCATCCCATCCTCCGGGGCGCACGCGCACCACGGGGTTCAGCGGGTAGCGCACCCAGTTGAGCAGATCATTGGAGAAAGCAACGCCGCTTTGCTCAATGGCTCCATTGGCTGCGTTGTAGAAGTTGTAGTACAGGCCATTGTGCTCCACCAGCCACGGCTGGTAGATGCAGTCCTGCTCCCATTCCCCCCGGTCGCGCTCGTGGACCGACAGGATCCACGTGTCCTTCGCGCGGCGCCAGGCGAGACCGTCGTCGCTCACCGCCACGCCCTCGTACCCGGGCCGCAATTCGTAGCCGCCTTGGCGCGGGTAGCAACCGTAGAGCGTCCAGAACTTCCCGTCCAGCTTCTTCAGAATGCGTGGGGCCTTCACGTCGTAGGACTCATACAGATAGGCGCCCACAACGCAGCCGCCGTTGTCGAACTCATTTTCAGGGCCGAACCCCATTGCCAGCCGGGGCGTTCCCCAGTGGATGAGGTCGTCGCTCTCGGCCACGAAACTGTTGTAGCCCTGGCCGTTGAAGGCGATGAAGCTCATGTACCACCGGCCGGGCTGGCCGGGAAGCTGGTAGACGCAAGGGCAGTCGGTGCTGTGGAAGCCCTCGAAGCCCGGAATCTTCGGCTCGGCGGCTATGATCGGTTCGGGCCAGTAATGCCACCCGCGATAGGGTGCGGACCACTGCTTCAGCGTTTCATCTGATATCATCGTGTCACCATCGGCGCAGGCGGCGGCAGCCCACCAGATCAGGCAGGCCAAGGCCACCCCGAATGTACGCCACAATCTGTCTGGGGTCACCATCTCTCGCCGCACTCCCATTCATGCCCCGCAGCGAGCTTCACAATTCCCCGAATCTCGCCCGCTCCCTTCTGGCGAACCTTCGAAGGGGATCGTCGCCCACGCGACGAACTGGTTAGCCGAGCGCCGCGCGACAGCACTGTGCCGGTCGGAATGGGTGGGGGGAAAAGGCCTGTGCACGGCGTGTCTGGCATTGCATACCACGGACAGTGAGGAGACCGCAATGCGCGTTCGCAGTGTCGTCTATGCATTGCTGTGGTTGTCCCTGATGCGTGTCGACGGCGCCGCATTCGCCCAGCTTGGACCGGAAGCGCCCATGCTTGCCCATCAGACGCTATCGCCCTTCGCAATTGATGCCCCCGATGCGGTGGAGACCGGGCTGTTCACCTACAACCCGGCAGCGGCTGTCGGGGCGAAAGACTACCAGATCCGCAACTTCCTGGAACTGGATGGGGGCCGCATCAGCTTCGACAATGGCCCGGGCGTGGATACTTACATCCAGACTTACTGGGGCAGTTCGGGCAACAACTACTTCCGGATCGCCCGGTATGACTTCGAATCAGACATCGCGCCGATGCCGCGTATCCTGCCCTCCGGAATCTCCGCGCAGTTCGCGGGCGAGGCCTGGGCGCTGACGTACGCCCGGGAGGACTTCGGGGTCCGTTGGGGCATCACCTGGTTCCCGCGGAACGAGTCCACGACCCGGCTCTTCGTGGACAGTCCGGCGGGGCCGCAACTCATTGCGTACGGCGAGGCCGAAAGCGACCTGTGTGGGCGCATCGGGTTCCAGGTGCCGGTGACAGACGATCTGACCTTCGGCGCGGCCTACCACCGCGATGAGAGTGATACCTGGTTCTTGCCTCCGCCTGCACTCGCCCAAGATGGCGCCAACGGACCCTTGACGGGCTCGTATGAAACCGATGTCGTGGTCGTGGGCCTCGCATGGCGCCCCCGTCTCGGGACCACGGTCTCTTTGGACTTCGAAAACGGGGACATCGAGGGGCCGAATGTCAGCGAGTCCATCAATATCTGGTACGTGGCGCTGGAGCAATTCCTGTCGCCGAAGTTCTCGGTGAAGGTCACCAATCTCGACCAGGCATGGGGCGTGGGCCTCAACTACTACAAGTCAGCGGATTACATCCTGGGGATGTCCTTCGGGCCCAGCGGTTTCCGGCGCACTGGTGAATACCTGGGGAACGCGGACCTGCTCTATGGGTGGTTCGCGACGACCTGGTGAGGGGACCGGCTCACCGTGGTTCTCCCGCGCGATGCCCACGCAACGGCCAGCGCGCCCGCGACACAACCTCGAGTGCGTACTAGATCGCGCGCTAGGCTTCCATCGCGCTCCCTTGCTCCCACGACTGTGTGAAAGCGTCATCACCCATCGTGCCAGGTACAGCACCCGACCAGACTGTGTTGACGTCGGTGTTCTGTCAGCCTATACTTATGTGGGAGACCGTCTCTTACAGGTGCCGCTGGGGAGATGGGGCTGACTAGACCCTGGCTCAATCTGCATTCCCGAACTGCTGTGTACAGATGGCTTGAGGCCTGAGACGCCAAGGTTGCCTGGCTGCGCTCCTGCGCGTTGCGCCGGCGGCTATCCGCGTCGATCCGTCCCGGCGTGGCTCAACACGTTGCTTCCCCCGTCACACGCCTGGCGTCACCCTGCATTCACAGGCGCCGGGGGCACGGCGGAGGAGAGTCTGAAGGGCGTGGCGGCTGGTGCTTGTGGAGATGCAGGGGCTGCTCACATTCGGAACATGCGGCATCCGGGGCATCGTCGGCGAGACAATCACTGACGAGGTAGTTGAGCGCGTCTTCAGGGCGGTCGCCCGGCACCTGGGGCCTTTCAAGCGCGTGTGTGTCGCGAGAGATACGCGACCCAGCAGCCCCGCGATCGAGAGTTCCCTTGTGGCGGGGCTTGCGGCAAACGGACTCGACGTCATGCGGCTGGGCATCATGCCCACGCCGGGCCTGTACCTCCTGACCCGCGAGCTTGGGTGTGACCTTGGCATTATGGTCACAGCAAGCCACAACCCCGTTGACTACAACGGCTTCAAGTTCTGCGACCGCAACGGCATGGCCCCGAACCTGGACGCCCTTGAAAGAGCTTTCTACCACCCGGGAAGCGTCCAGTCGGTTTTCCCGGGCCAGATTCACGACATCTCCGGAAACGATGTCCTTATCACGTGGTTGCGCGAGATCTGCCCGCCGCCGCTACGGCCCCTCAAGCTCGTGGTCGACTGCGCGTGCGGACCGGCAGGCCGCATTTTCCCGGAATTGCTGACCGACCTGGGGCACGAGGTCATCCCCGTCAACTGCGACCTCGATCTCGCCCTGTGTGACCGGGATCCCGAACCCATGCCATCGACCCTTGAGAAAACCGTCGAGGAGATGCACCGGGTCGGGGCGGACGGCGGGATCTGCCTGGATGGGGACAATGACCGCGTTGTGTTCCTGGACCACGAAGGCTGCCTGGGAGCCCACCGCTGCAATGCGATCATGGGACGGATCGCGCTTGAGCAGGCCTGCGGCGGCGACGTGATCGGCTCCGTCGAGACCGGGCGCTACGTGGAGGAGGCCGTCACTCTGGCCGACGGCCGATTGTGGCGGACGAAGGTCGGGGACGCCCACGTCGCCCGAGAGGTCAGGGACCGGCGGGCAGTGATCGGAATGGAGGAGTGCGGCCACTACATCCTGCCGCAACTCGGTTTCTTCTCATCGACCCTCTACGCCAGCATGGTCCTGCTCGCCCACCGTGATCTGAACACGATCCGCCAGGAGCTTGCCCCGCTTCCCGAGCTTGCCAGGGCCGAAAAGCGGGTGAGTTGCCCGGAGGCGAGCAAGGCGAAGGCGATGGAGTCCGTGAAGCACTGGGCCAGCAGGTGCAGCGGCCAACTGACGAACATCGACGGCGTCCGCGTTGACTGGGACGACGGCTGGCTGCTGATCAGGCCCAGCGGCACATCGCCATACATGAAGGTAAGCGGCGAGGCGGACAGCCCTGAGCGCCTGGACGAACTGATCGACATGGGTATGTCACTGGTGCAGGTTGCCCTGGCGGCCAGTCGCTGACTGGCGGCAGCGCACCCGCAACCAACTGGTGGGGCCGATTGCCCGAACCGTGACCAGGGGGAAATGATGGGTAGGGATCGTGTCTACCTCGTCACCGGGGCAGCCGGCTTCATCGGCTCGCATCTTGTCGAAGCACTGCTCGCCGCGGGACGGCGAGTTGTCGGCATAGATAGCTTTGACCCGTCCTATGACCCCAAGCTGAAACGCAGCAACGTCGCCCGACTGAGCGAGCATGAAGACCTGATCCTCGTCGAGGGCGACGTACGCGACCCCGTGTTCGTCAGGTCGTGTCTCCAAAAACACAAGATCAGCGTGGTCGTGCATCTGGCCGCGAGGCACGGTGGGGAAAACCCCGTTGAGGACCCCATCTCGTTGGTGGGGGATAACATCGTCGGTACAGTGAACCTGCTGCAAGCCTCCGTAGCAAGGGGCATCGAACGTTTCATCTACGGGTCGTGCGCTTGCGTCTATGGGGCAGCAAACCCAGTGCCCTTCTCAGAAGACCAGCCGATCTCAATGCCGACGACGCCCTATGCGGCCTCAAAAGCAGCGGGAGAAGCCTATTGCTACACGTACCATCATCTGTATGGCCTGCCGGTGGTGTGCCTGCGCCTGTTCAGTGTCTATGGTCCCCGCCAAAGACCCGATCTCCTCATCAGCAGATTTGTCCATCTCATGCTGGGTGACAAGCCTCTGCCGCTCTACGGGGACGGCGACACCAGCCGCGGTTTCACGTACGTCGGTGACGTTGTCCGAGGGATAGTCGCGGCCAGCGAACAGCCGAAACTTGGGGCAGACGGATCATTCGAAGTCATTAACCTCGGCAGCGACGCTCACTACACAGTCATGAACATCGTACGCGCTTTGGAACTACTGCTGGGGGTACAGGCAAGAATCGACTGGAAGCCGCCGCCTCCCGGGGATCAGCCGAAGGCGTGGGCGAACGTCGAGAAGGCGCGCCGGTTGCTGAACTGGACGCCGGAGACCAATCTTGCCACCGGCCTGCGCGCTTTCGCCCGATGGTGCAGAGAGCAGAACGGTAGCCCAGCCTCGGGCAGAGAGCCTTAGGAGCAGACGCCGCGGCCCGACGCCACAGTCATCCGTTAGCAGGACACCCGGTGGTCCCGCGGTGGGCACACCTTGGATGGGTCTCGGCGCTCGCTACGTCCGCGCAGGAAGAGGCCGACCGCAATCAGACCGAACCCAAGGAGCCCCAATGTCCCCGGTTCGGGTATGTCATTCTGGTACGTGTTCAGGTTCAGGTAATAGTCTCCGGTGCTGGTCCCGTATACCCCGGTCACGCGAATACGCCACCAGCCTTCGACATCCGCCCTATACGAGAAGTGCGACTTGCGGCTCGCGAAGACATCGTCTTGGGCGATCCGCGGGGTGCCGATAGGGTCGTACAATTCCAGGTAAGAGTCGAGACCGTCCGTCCCGAACAGATCGTCCGAGGTGCTGGCCGCTACGATGTCGTGCGCGGACATCCACAGGGCGTACCAGTCCTCTTCGTTTCTGGCTCCAATCGATCCGAAGATGGTGGTGGTGCTGAGAACCTGCTGGGCACTGCCAAACGCATCGTGTTCCGCGACCTCGTACACCCACCCGTCATTCTGTGGCCCGAAGTAGACGGCCTCCTCAAGGAAGTAGGCCTCGCCGAAGTTCATGCCGGCCGGCGCTTCCTGCCACTTCCACCATTCGGTGCCACCCTCGACCTTTGCCGATACTCCCTTGACGCCGTCGGAATTGCCGTCCAACCATGTGTCGCGGCAGGCAAACCACTGGTCGCCCGGTCCATTGTCCTGGTAGCCGTAGGCCACCACGGAGTGCCCTTTTCCGTTGTCGAGGCTCAGGTTCAAGATCATCGGCCTGCCTGCATCAATCTCACGCAT
>JAGPGE010000190.1 GCA_018056145.1 Armatimonadota bacterium | reverse complement strand
GCCGCAACCTGGACCGCGCTACGGCGTATCACAGCGACACAGGCGCAAACGTAGCGATATTCCTAGCGATTGCCAGACTCAACGCCAAGCAACGCGGCAAGCCATGGGTACACGAGACCGACGATCTCATAACTATGCTATACAATGCTGGACCTTAGACTTTCGTACAGACCCCTGGCGGGAAGGGGATCGGTGGCGGCGCAGGGAACAGGAAGGGTGGTGCCAGCCCCGAGCCCGCACAGACCTGTCGCGGGCCTTGGGATGCGCTGCTCAGCGGCCGCATGGCGCACCCTCTGAGTTCCCGCGTGGAGATCGCGCAGATGGCCCAACGCACTCCGGCAGACCCTAGAAGCACAGCTGGCTGGATCTTCCTGCTCGCTGCCCTGGTTGCGTACCTGCGGTTTCGGGTCGAGCCTTATCAGGGATTCGAGGCGGGCCCCGACTTCCCGCCATTCGCCACGACTTCGGCGTTCCTGTGGCGCATCCTCGCCTTGCCCGGCGGCCCGGCTGAGTACATTGCGGCCTTCCTGGCCCAACTGTACCGCTGGCAGTGGGCTGCGATCCTTCTCATCGCGGCGTTCACGGCCTCGCTTGTCTGGCTCACGAACGCGCTGGTGCGGGGCCTCACAGGCAGATCTCCCGGTTGGCTCGCAGCCCTTCCCGCGCTGGCGTATCTGGGACTGGTTGTCCGGTTCAGCACGAACCTGTTTGGCGTGGTCGCTCTGCTCATCGCGCTGGCAGCGGGTGTACTCATGGTGCGCGTCGGGCCCCAGCCCCCCGTGAGACGGCTTGCGACGGCGTTGCTGCTATCCGCGATCGTCTGCGTGCTGGCGGGAGGGATGTTCGCGATCTTCGCCGCGCTCGCCGGCCTGCTGGAATGGCGTCGCGGAGGCCGGCTCGGCGGGCTGCTCTGGCTCCTCTCAGCAGAGGCGCTCCCGTACGCCTGGGGGGTGCTGGTGCTGGATTTCGCTTCGGAGGTCGCCTTCCGTCCGCTCTACATGCGCCTCATGGTGCGCGATCCGATGGAGTCAGCGCTACTGGCCATCCTGTACGCATCAGTTCCTGTGCTGGCGGTGCTCGTGGGGATCGCGGGGCGAAGCGGTCCGGCCGTCGCGTCCAACCGCAGCGGTCTGGGCGCTGTCGCCGCACCCGCACTGCTGGCGCTGCTTCTCGTCGGGACGGGCGAAGTCTGCCTTGACCACCGCGAGTACACATCCCTGCGGATCGCGTCCAGGGCGAGTGCGAGTGACTTCGAGGGGCTCCTCAAGGTGGCGCGGTCCTTGTCGCCTGAGGATTACACACTGGGTATCTGTACCCATATCAACCGCGCGCTGTTCGAGACCGGCAAGATGCCTGACGCCATGTTCGCCTATCCGCAGGCCTCCGAGGGCCTGCTGCTGGGCATGGTATGCGGCCCGTGGCTCGCCCCCGGGCAGGTCCGGGACATGCGCCAGATGGCTGCCTTCCAGATCGGCGATATCTACCTGCGCTTGGGGCTGGTCAGCCAGGTCGAGCACATGATGCATGAATCCCTGGAGCAGTGGGGCGAGCACGCTGCAGTCCTGCGGCTTTTGACCATGACGAATCTCGCGAAGGGACGCAGCGAGACCGCGCGCCATTTCCTGCATGCTCTGACCCACAACCTCTCACGACGCTCGTGGGCTGAGGCCATTTTGGATCGCATGGAACAGGATCCCGATCTGGACAATGACCGGATGATCCAGGTGCTCAGACAGGTGCGGCAGACCCGGGATGCGCCGGATGTCGAGTTGTCGCTGGAGAGCCACTGCCTTTCTCTGCTTGACGCCAACCCGGCCAACCCGGCAGCTTTCGAGTACCTCATGGCGGTGTATCTGCTGAATCGCCAGCTTGACAAAGTCGCGGAAAACATCGGTCGGCTGGACGCTGTGGGTTTCACCGAGATTCCCCGGCACTACCAGGAAGCGATCCTACTGTACGAGAACCAGACAGGCGAGAAGGTTGACCTCCACGGGAGGTCCTTGGACCCGGATATCATCCAGCAGTTCCAGTTGTTCACCCAGGCGGCCCGCAGCGTACAGTCAGGCCTGGGCACGGTGTCTTCCAAGCAACTCGCGAAGGCATTCGGAAACACGTACTTCCACTATTTCGTCTTCGGCAGGTCGGGGGTGGGCGAACTCTGACCAACCTCCTTCGCGCATCACTCCTGCTATCGATTCCCGGCGGTCTGATACTCCTCGCGGGCTGCAGTACCTTGCCCGATTCGTCCCTGCTGGAGAGCGCCACGCTCCTCGACCGCGGCCCGGTGATCAGTCCGGACTACGCGGGAGTGACGGTGCCTGCGAACTTCGCGCCCATCAACTTCAGGGTGCTCGAACCGGGCGATGCATACCTGGTCAGGATCGCCGGTGACAGTGGCAGCCCCATCCTCGTCAGCAGCCCATCCCCGAGGATCGAGATTCCGATCCGGCGGTGGCGCGGGCTTCTTGAAGGCAACCGCGGGAAAGACTTGCGGGTGGAAATCGCGGTCCGGACCGGCGGCGACTGGCAGCGTTTCGCTCCGCTGAAGGTGTCCGTGGCAGACAGCGAGATTGATCGCTACTTGGTGCACCGCCAAATTACTCCGATCTACAACCTGTGGCGCGATGTCGGCCTCTACCAGCGAGACCTGACCGGGTGGCGGCAGCGCACGGTGCTCCACGGTTCGCATTTCAGCTGGGGGTGCACCAACTGCCACTCTTTCTCCGCGAACCGGACAGACCGGATGACGGTTGGGGTCCGCAGCTCAGCCCACGGCTCTTCGACGCTGATGGTGGACAAGGGACGCATTGAGCCGTTGGGCACGGGATGGACGTACACCTCCTGGCATCCAGGCGGCAACGTCGCCGCTTACTCATCCAACAAGGTGCGCCAGTTCTTCCACACCGCCCGGCAGGAGGTGCGGGATGTGGTGGACTTGGATTCGGACCTCATGATCTTCGACGCCCGCACCCACAAGGTCGAAGCGCCGCCGCAACTGGCCGAGCAGGACCGCCTGGAGACCTACCCGGCATGGTCGGCGGACGGGAAGACGCTGTACTTCTGCAGTGCGCCGATACTCTGGAAAGACCGCGACGCGATGCCTCCAGAGCGTTACGACGAGGTGCGCTACGAACTGCGCAGCGCGAGTTACGATCCGGATACCGGCAAGTGGGGCCCGGCGCAGACGGTTATCTCGGCCAATGATGCCGGCAAGAGCATCCTACTGCCTAGACCCTCACCCGACGGCCGCTGGCTCATCTATTGCCAGACCGACTACGGGTGCTTCCCGGTGCTTCAGCCCAGCAGCGATCTGTGGCTGCTGGACCTACGGAATGGGAAGCGCCGGGCGCTCAAAGAGTTGAACAGCGAGTGGTCGGAATCCTGGCACTCGTGGTCGCATGATGGCCGCTGGGTGGCTTTCAGCAGCAAGCGTTTGGACGGCCTGTTCACCCGCACCTTCTTCAGTTACGTGGACGAGGCCGGGAGCTTCAGCAAGCCGGTCATCCTGCCCCAACGCGACCCGGACTTCTACGACGGCTACCTCAGGACATTCTCGGTGCCCGAACTCGTAACCGAGCCCGTCCCGGTGAGTCAGCGGGCCCTGGCTCGCGCGGCGCGGTCCACACGGAAGACCAAGCTGGAGTTGCCGGAAGTGTCGATGACCGCGAAGAAGGGCGAGGCCACTTCCCCCTGGCGTCAGGGGGGAGCGCGGTAGCGGGTCAGGCGATGCGGTCACCCGTGAAGGTCCCGCGCCTGCTCCAGCGAAACAGCCTCTTCGTTCTGCCCTCGCCAATCTGATCTGTGCCCGGAGTTGGTCGCCATGCCGTCCACCCCCTCGGAAATCTGGGACCTGGCGCGCTTCGATGCCGCGCAGGGGATCCTTCACCTGTCGTGCGGCAATGGCGCTGTCACCATTGACACCTGCCCCGAGGTCTGGCTCAACGGGGAGCGCCTGCGGCTGTCAGGCTCCGAAGGGCTCGAGAGCCGGGACGCGGGACCCGGCGAGACGGCCGTAATCACGGGACGGTTCCCGCGCATGGGTGTCCGCTGGGATGTTCAGGTCGCCCTGAGTGACGATGCCGAGACGCTGCTGCTGTCCTCGGTCATTGTGAACGAGTGTTGCGAGCCTGTCGTGCTCGGCCGGTGCAGTCTGGTCTGTGTCCAGCCCGAAGACGGGCGGGTGTCTCTGCGCGGCGGGGAAGAGGACCTGGTCTTCCTGGAGAGCACGGGCACTACCGGCCACGCCCAGGTGCGCCGGGCATGCGACATCGACGGCCTCGGCCGCGCCGCTACGATCATGCACATGGTGAGCGCCGGCGCCGGTCGCGCACTGCACTGCGGCTTCGTCTCATATGACACCACCACCACGTTCCACCTGCTCGGATACCAGGCCGGGAGCGGAATCACACAACTGGAGTGCGTCAGCGACTTCGAGGGTTTCGCGCTCCAGCCCGGTGACAGCATCGCTTCCGAGACCCTCATGCTGGAATCACGCACGGACACCCACGCATCCCTGCACCACTGGGCGGATCGGGTCGCGGCCAGGCACCGGCCTCACTTCCCCGCGGAGACCCCGGCGGGATGGCTTGGCTGGTCCTGGGTGGATGCCTTCAACTCCGAGCGCTGCGAGGACGTGGTCATGCGCAACGTCCGGGCGATTCGCGATCGCCTGCCCGGATGTGACATCGGCTACGTCTGGGTGAGCATTGCCAACATCGACCGCGGGCTGCCGGGGAACTGGCTGGAGTGGGACTTCAGCAACTTCCCCTCGGGCCACGAGTGGCTGGTGGATCAGCTGGGTGCGCTCGGGTTCAAGCTCGGGTTCTGGTGCGGGGCGTTCTGGGTAGCCAGTTCGCTCACGGACCTGTGCGCCGAGATGCGTGACGCCATGCTGACCCTCAACGGCGAGCCGGTGATCGGCTGCCCGGAATGGCGCTACGGCGAGGCGGGTAATCTGCCCCGCGCCCAGCGTCCATGCATGTACTCGCTGGACCCGACGCACCCGAAGACCCGTGATTTCCTTACCCGGGTGTTCACGACGTATCGCGACTGGGGAGTCGGCTATTACATGGTGGATTTTCTAAATGCTGTGGCCGGGTCCACCGAGGGCATGCGCTACGACGGCTACTATGACCGCTCGCTGGTGAAAGGCCCGCAGGTGCTTCGGGCGGGCCTGGAGACGATCCGCAAGGCCGCCGGCCCGGACACCTACCTCCTGTCTAGTTCCGGGCCGACCTTTCAGAACGTGGGCTTCGTAGACGCCTGTCGAGTCGGCAATGACTACGGCGAAGGCCGCGCCATCGCACCGGAGTCCTACTTCTTCCCGGCCACTTTCGTCATCAACTCCGCGGACTTCTGGACCTCGCACCGCCACGCATCGGACAACATGGCCGGCACGTACTTCACCCACCGCAAGCTGTACATCAATGACGCCGGCAATGTCATGACGGTGGACAAGCCGATTCCCCTGTGCGAGGCGCAGATCACCGCCACCATCTTCGGCCTGTGCGGTGGGCCGGTGATGCTGGGTGATGACATCGACCGCATCGCCGAGGAGCGCCTTGCACTGATCCGCAAGGTGTTCCCCCGGTGTCCACAGGTCGCCCGTCCGGTAGACCTGTTCGACCGCCCCGCGCCGGATTACCCGCGGGTCTTCCACCAGCACATCGCCGCGGACTGGGATGAGTGGGAAGTCGTCGGAGTGCTCAACTACGGGTCCGAGCCGCTGAGCTTGCCTGTTGACCTCGCGGCACTCGGGCTGCCGGAGAACGGCGAGTTCCGGCTGTGGGAGTTCTGGAATGAGCAGTACCTCCAGACCGTTTCGAGCGGGTTCATCGCCCAGGTGCCGCCGCGCTCCGCGCGCCTGTACCGCATCCGCGAAGTTCTCCCGCACCCGTGGGTCCTGTCCACCGACATGCACACCCAGCAGGGGCAGTTCGAGTTGTCCGACGTGGTCTGGAACGATGACACAATGACGCTTTCAGGCACTGCGAGCCGTCCCGCCGGGGAATGCGGGAACGTGTTCATCATCGCGCCGCCGGGCCTTCAGGTGGCCGACCCGCGGGGCCTGTGGATTGCGAAGGACGCGAGTTCGTCTTGCCTTATCATCGGGGTCCGGCTGCGTTTCGAGGGTGAGCCGCTGGACTGGCAGGTGGGGTTCAAGTCCATCCGGGGTGCCGACGAGGATGGGCGTTCCGACACATAGCGGTTCGCTCAGGTATCGAAGACGACTTCCACCGCCAGCCCCTCTATCGTCTGCCTGATGTGGAGATCGTGGTAGGTGACCGCCTTGACGCCCGCCTCCAGACGGTCGCGCACTTCGGCCAGCGGCACGCAGTTCACTTCGAAATGCGCGTCACTGTCACTGGCCGCGATGACCTGGGCCTTCACCGGGAGCAGACCGTCGTCTTGCAGCAGGAGGAGTTCCTTGAGGGCCCGGACGAGCACCTGCTCGCGGCTTTCCCCGGAGACCTCGAATAGCCGTGCCTCTCGGCCAGTGAGTCCCTCGACGTCGGCCATGAGGTGGATAAGGCCTTCCAGCGCTTTCTGGATGAGCCCCGGGAAGTCGTCGGCCCAGACACGGATTGCACAGTCTGCGGTATGTTCGACGAACTCGTAACCCGCGCCCATTGCGGTTGCCTCGTTTGCTCCCCAGCCCCGAATCTGCCCGGCGTCCAGCCAGGGGACCGGCACCGGCACATACTCGCGTGGCGTGCCGGTCCCTCTGCCGGACGTGCGCTCCCTCCGTCCCCGTTAGCCTTTCTGCGCGATGGCCTGTCTGACTGCCGCCTTGATGTCGCGCGGCATGAGGCCGAACAGGTCCATCAGTTCCTCGGGTTGGCCCGATTCGCCGAAGCGGTCCTGGATGCCGATGAACCGCATGGGCACGGGGCATCGCTGCACCACGACTTCCGCCACGGCGCTGCCGAAGCCCGCCATGACCTGGTGCTCCTCGGCAGTGACGATCGCCCCGGTCTCCCGCGCCGCTTGCTCGATGATCTCCGCGTCGATGGGCTTGATCGTGTGAATGTTGACGACCCTTACATCCAGCCCTTCCCGCGCCAGTTCCTCGGCTGCGTCCAGGGCGAACTTCACCATGGGCCCTGTGGCGATGATCGACGCGTCCGAGCCGTCGCGATAGACGTCGCCCTTGCCCAGTTCGAAGGGCGAGGCATCCGTGGTGATGATCGGGATCGGCTCACGTCCGAAGCGGATATAGACCGGCCCGCGCATCTCCGCTGCGAGGTGCACGCAGCGGCGGGTCTGCAGGTAGTCGGCGGGGGAGAGAACGGTCATGTTCGGGAGAACCCGCATGAGCGCGATCTCTTCCAGGGCCTGGTGGGTTGCGCCATCCGGCCCGACCGAGATTCCGCCGTGTGCCCCGCCGATCTTCACGTTCAGGTTCGTGTAGCAGACTGTAGTGCGGATCTGATCCCAGGCCCGGCCTGCCACGAAGACGCCGTAAGTACTGGCGAAGGGGATCTTTCCGGCGCAGGCAAGCCCGGCGCACATGCAGAGCATGTTCTGTTCGGCGATCCCCGCGTCGAAGAACCGGTCCGGGAACTGCTTCCAGAACCACTCGGTGCGTGTGGACTTGGCCAGGTCCGCGTCCATGACCACGACATCGGGGTTGGAATGACCAAGCTCCACCAGCGCCTCCCCGTAGCCATCCCGGGTGGGCTTCTCGTCCAGCTTGACCCCGTACTGGTAGGCAAGGTGAGAAGCGAGTTTAGTCACAGCGCTGCCTCCTGTTCCCGAAGCTCCTGCAGGGCCAGCGCAAGCTCCTCGGCGTTCGGGCACTTGCCGTGCCAGTCGGCGACATCCTCCATGAACGACACGCCCTTGCCCTTCACGGTATGGGCAAGAAGCGCCGTGGGGCCGCCCTTGTGAGCCTTCGCCGCCTCCAAGGCGTCCACGCATGCCTGCATGTCGTGGCCGTCGAACTCGATCACGTTCCAATTGAACGCACGGTACTTATCCGCGAGCGGGTCGATGTTCATGACATCTTTCGTGAACCCGTCGATCTGCAGGCGGTTCACGTCCACGATCCCGCACAGGTTGTCCAGGCCGAAATGGGCGGCGCTCATCACGCCCTCCCAGATCTGCCCTTCCTGCTGTTCGCCATCGCCCATGATGCAGTAGACCCGGGCGTCGGAGCCATTCATCCTCAGCCCCAGCGCGGTGCCGACGGCGATTGACAGGCCCTGTCCCAGGGATCCCGAAGAGACCTCGAGACAGGGGCACTTATCCGCCGCCGGATGGCCCTGGAGTGCGCTGCCCAGTTGCCGCAGGGTGCACAATTCGCCCTCGGGGATGTAGCCGGCCTCATGGTTGATGGTGTAGATCAGCGGGGCTACGTGGCCCTTGGACCAGTATACGCGGTCCCGGTCGGGCCATTTCGGGTCATCCGGGTGGAACCTCAAGTGGCGGAAGTACAGGGCGACCACGATGTCGACCGCAGACAGGCTCCCACCAGGGTGGCCGGAACCGCCCGCATTGATCATCTCCAGCACATGCTGGCGCACGTGGTTCGCCGTTCGTCTCAGCTCGGGAATCGTCATTGCGTCCATGGCGCTCCCCCTTCTCTGGGAATGTCGGACCGTGATCCCTCGCCTCAAACAGGCCGTCAGTTGTGGGCGAGGCCCCAGGGCACACAGAGGGGTGCCCCCAACCTTCACCGCCGAATGTTTCCCCGCCGGGTCCGAATGACCTGCCGGATTCTGCGAACGGGTCATCGTCATTGCCGCGTTCGTCGATTGCCGAAGGCAGAGCCTACGGCACCGTCCAGCTCTTCACAGTCATCGATGTGTTGGCGTCGGCATCCTGCATGATCGCGATCCAATAGTAGGTGCCGGGTAGCGGCGGCGCCCCCGGGTACATGATGATGGGCGCCTGGGCAGGCCCGGCTGAGGCCAGCGGGGTCGTCAGAGCTGCGTCCTTGTACACTTCGAGCCGGTAGGAGGTCGCCTTCGTGCTGGAAGTCCACACAAAGGTGTACGGCGGCCCGAGAACCGTCATACCCGTCGCGGCATCGGTGAAGAAACCGGTGAGTTGCGCTGTCACGGTGTCGCTCGCGCCGTCCAGCGTCAGGCCGAACCGATAGTCGGCGGGGGTAGCGGGTGCGCTCGTGCCGAAGTCCACCGTGGCTCGCCAGCCGCGGAAGAGCGCGTTCTTCTCCCACTTCAGCGCCAGGTCGCCGGTGATCCCCGGGCCGGTGA
>JAGPGE010000189.1 GCA_018056145.1 Armatimonadota bacterium | reverse complement strand
CGGCAGCGGCGGCAACTGGTCCGCCGGCACCCATCTCTTCCGCCGCGGATGCCAGAAGAGGCTCTCAAGGGCGGGGCCGTCCTTCGTCAGGCTGACCCGCAGCAGGCGATCATCGTCGCGAGGCCAGATGCCCTGGTCGCCAAGTGGATCAACCATGATGTCCACGACCTGATCCTGCCACTCACCCGCGGAAACCTCCCACGCGGAAGCCAGGTGCAGGAAATCCCGGCTGCGCTGCAGGTAGACCGTCTGGGTGACACCCGGCGCCACGTCGCGCTCGACACTGTCAGCAGTCGCCCATTCGCCCTCCGCCAGCACCCCGTCCTCGGTCGGTGGTGTATCGGTGGCGACCGCGTGGAGGCGTTCGCCCCGCACCCTCCGGTCTTCGAAGAGCACCTGTCCCCAGAGATCGGGGCGGCGCGCGAACACCTGCTCGGACGCATTCTGCTGGTATGACCCACGACCAAATGGCCACTGGACCCGGTACTCCGGCCCGGATTGGAGCACACCGGGCGCCTGCGTTCCGGGCAGATTCACCAGCGCGCAGAAACCCAGCGGCGCAGCGTCGGCATCCGGCCCCAGTTGAGCCAGGGGAACCGAAAACTCAAACACGGGGAACCGCCAGGCGCCGTCACCGGCATTGGACACCGCCCCTTCGTACGACCGCGGCTTACCCTCTGCTGGAGGCGCACAGTCCCACTCCGTCCACTGGCCGCGCTTCAGGCCGCCGAACAGCTGCCGCGCAGCCTCCTTACGCGCATTCCAGACAAGCGCGAACCTGCGGTGGGTCTCACCGAGACTATCCGCACCCGTGCGCGGAGTCTCGAAACAGATCTCGGCCCGCGAACCGTCTGGAATGCCCCGTGTCGACGGGATCGCCAGCACGCAGTAGAGCGCCACGGCGTCGCGCTTCAGGCCGACGATCAGGAACTCGGAGTTGGGCAGGGCCAGCCGCACCAGCGCGGCGTCCTCCCACTCGCGGCCGATCATACCATCGAGGATAGCTGGATACTCGCTGAATGGGACCTCGATCCGGTCGGGCGCGGCACCGTCCTCAGATGGCTCTGCGCCCTTTGCCAGGAACGCAAGGGTACCCCAGGTCCGCGGGTCTTCCACTGTCGGAGTAGATGGGCCCGCTGGCCACGAGGGCGAAGTTGCGCCGAAAGTCACCCGTTTCGGGTGGACCTTCGACAGGCGTTTGGTGGCCGCTACGTAGTAGCTGCGCTCGTAATGGTCGAACGCGTCGAAAACACCCGCCGAGACCGCAGGGATGTGCCGGGTCTCCGGCCAGATCTGTGCCTGAACGTGGCCGCTGAAGGCGTCCGACCCGCCACGATCCGCGCCCGAGAAGGTCAGTGATATGCCGCGTTCCGGGCTGCTGAGGCCCAGCGTCGCGCTGCCCAGCCCCGACCACTCGTCGCCGGTATCGAGGGCCCAGAGACTGCCCACGAACTGGCCCGACGCCAGCGTGTACCCAAGGGGGATGTTCAGGTGGCTCGCGCCGCCCGGGTCCACGAGCCCGCGCTCATCCACACCGAAGCCGGTGCCCGGAAGGGTGAGTTTGAGGTACTGCGCATCCGGAGGCCTCTCGCCAGGCTTGTAGATGATTGGGGGTATTGTGCCACCCGGTTCAGCAGCCGGACGGACCTCAGTCTGCGCCACTGCGGCCCAGGCGAAGGCGAGCAGGAGGGCCACAAGAAGCGGTGACAGGTGCAATGGTGCGCGCAGACGCATGCGCGGCCTCCGGTGTGGGTGCGGTGATCTGCTGCTGTGCCAGAACCCATATTAGCCACGAAGCGACTCCACCGTCAAGCGCAGGCCGGGCCGTTGCCACGATCCCAGGTCGAACACACGCGCAGGAGACCAGACCAACCGCGGCGAACAAGGAGGCACACAACACAAACACCGCCGCATATCTACCCAGGGGGCGTTCACCGTGCGACTGTGCATTGCACTGCTGCTTGCAACCACCGTCGGACTGGCCTTCGCCATCCCCGACCAGTACGAGTCCGACGTACGGCCGTCAGTCGATGCTTACCAGATACCGGGCGATCTGTCCGGCGTACGCCACATGGGGAAAATCACCGGTCTCAACGACGCCCAACTGGCCGCGCTGGCGAAGAAGGGCTTCGTGGTCGTGCCTGATGAGGCGGAGCAGATGTTCCTCATGTACGAGGAGTATGGCGAGGACTCCGAACTGGGCCCGGTGCCCAACTTCATCACAGTCGACTCCGTGCTTCAGGCGTACCACGTCCTGTTCGACTTCGCCCTGCGGACCATCGAGCAGGAGAAGCTGCTGACCCTCTGCACCGAACTGACCCAGTTCTGTACGGGGCAGAGCCTGAGCAGTCTCGCCGGCACGGACGGGGTCATGCGCGACGCGGCCATGCGCAACCTCGTGTTCTTCATGGTGGCCCGCAACCTGCTCACCGGGAAGGAGCCCACCGTGGGCAACCAGCCATTTCCGCCTGCGACCGGGATGGCAGAGCAGGAGCTGGCTCTGATCAAGAGCGCCAGCGGACGCTCCATGTCCCCCCTGTTCGAGCGCACGGTCCACTATGACCAGTTCATCCCCCGCGGCCACTACACCCGCAGTCCTGAGCTCAAGAAGTACTTCATGGCCATGATGTGGTACGGGCTGACGGCCCTGGAACTGGACCAGCCGAGAGACAACCCGGACCTGATCCGCCGGCATTGCGCACAAGCCCTGCTCATCACCCGGATGCTGCGCAGCAACGACTGGGCGCGCAGCCTGTGGGAGCGCATCTACGAGCCCACCGCGTATCTCGTGGGCACCGCCGATGACCTGACCTGGCGCGACTACGAGCCCATCGCGGTGGATGTGTTCGGCCCCAAGCTGGACAAACTCGGCGACCTGGCGCTCCTGGACGAGTTCATCCGTCGCGCAAGGGCGGCCCTTCCGGCTCCGCGCATCGCGCCGGCCTTCCAGCAGGCCGACGAGCAGGGGAACCTGGAGATGGTGCTGAATCCACCGCCGCAGGGCCGCCAGTTCCGGTTCATGGGCCAACGGTTCATCCCGGACTCCTACGCTCTGCAGCAACTCGTCTACCCGCTGGTGGGAGGCGATGATGACGGCAACCAGCGCTATTTCCCAATGGGCCTCGATGTCATGGCGGTGCTCGGGTCCGCCCGGGCCGAAGACCTGCTCCTGGGACAACTCAGGCAGGGACGTTTCGAGGGATACACCGACCAGCTCACCAAGGTCTACAACGAGTTCGCCGCGCTGCCGGAGGCGGACTGGTGGCAGAACACGTACTACGGCTGGCTTCACGCACTCAAGCCGCTTCTTGCCCCCACTGGTGAGGGTTACCCGACGTTCATGCGCAGCGTGGCCTGGCTGGACAAGGAACTCGTTACCAGCCTGGGAAGTTGGGCGCAGTTGCGGCATGGCACCATCCTGTACGGAAAGCCGTCAGGCGCTGAGATGGGTGGGGACGAACCGAGGGCCGTGCAGGGATACGTCGAGCCCTACCCGCGGACCTTCGGGAGGCTCTGCTACCTCGCGCGGCTGCTACGGGACGGTCTCAAAGAGCACGGTCTGCTCACGGAGCGCATCGAGAGCAACTGCGACGAGTTCGGTGGGATGCTCATGTTCCTGAAGAAGTGCGCTGAAAAGCACCTGCAGAACATGCCGCTAAGCGAGGACGAATACTGGCGCATTCAGTATTTCGGCGGGGAACTCGAGCGGCTCACAGTCCAGGTTGCGTCCGACAACCCGTACATGCGCTGGTTCGAAATCACCAGCGAAGCCGACCGGAATATCGCCACCATCGCCGACATCCACACCAGCTTCGACCAGTGCCTCGAGGTCGGGCCGGGGTGGGCCTACCGCATCTACGTGATTACACCTCACCCCGCCGGAGGGCTGCAGGTAGCCAAGGGCGGCGTTATGAGCTACCACGAGTTCAAGTGGCCCGTCAGCGACCGTCTCACCGACGAGAAATGGCTGAAGATGCTGCGCGAGGGAACCGCGCCGCCCATGCCGGAATGGACTGGGAGCTTCATCGTCCGGTAGACCCGCTGGCCAATCACCCCATACACGCGACGCCCCAACAGAACAGGCGGGGCGTCGCTCAATTCTGCCCGTTCGTAATCGGACGGAAAGACAGCTCGCGGCTGAACCCCGGCCGTGAGAGACGCACCCCTCCCGGCTTCCCGCCGCCACCGGCCACCAGTTCCCAACCCACGTCACCACGTGTCACGGTTGCCACCACTGTGCAGGCCGGAACGAGATCGTCTGCGACCAGCGCGAAGGCTTCGAAGCGCCATCGCGGCCCGTCCCGGCGCAGGACGACAGCCTCTTCCCCGGCTCCTGGCCAGACATCCGCGCAGCGCAGGCCTTCGGGCCGCAAGATTGCCTGCGAGCGGGCAATGCCCTCGACCCCGAAACCCCGCCAACGGTAAGCCGCCAGTTCCCAGCCGCCGGCAAAGGTGCGTTCGACCGCCATCAGTTCGTCTTCGTCCTGCCCGTCCAGGTCCCCAAAGTCGGCATTCTCGAATGGCCGCGACAGGCTGGTCCCCAGCCAGACCTTCCGCAGCCCATCGCCGCCAAGCTCCACCGAGTAGAGAAACGGTCGCGCGCGCTCCACAGGGTCGAAGATCGCGGGCTTGCGCACGCCGACAAGCACCACCGGCTGCCCGGCAAACCTTCCCGAGCGCACCATCCACGGGTGGAGAGACGAGGGGAACTCAGACCAGACAGTCTCGCCGCACAGGCTCCGCACGCAAACGCCCGCATTCCGCAGATGCCCGGCATGGTCGTACTCGCCGCCGGTGAGAACCACCTGCCAGGAATGGCCGGCCGGGTCAAGCGTCACGGCTGCCTCGCGGTCGGCGGCGTGCAGACCGCAAGCGCAGACAATGATTGCTGCAAGCGCCAATGCCCTTGCCGACGGGACGATCATCGTGGCTCCTGCCAGATGCGCGAACTGCGGCCGACTCCCTTCAGGAGCCGACCGCAGCTGGTTGGTCTCGACGCCGCACCGTGGCTGCCGGGCCAGGGGATCACACCTCGGTGTCGGCCCCCGGAGGAGCGATCACCCGCGGGTTCTCGTGACTGTAGTCGTAATAATAGTAGTAATAGTAGTAGTCGCTGGCGCTCAGGCGCAGCTTGTTCAGCACCACACCGAGCAGGTTGCCGCGAGCATTCCGGATGAGCCGCACGGCCTCGCCGAAGGCTTCCTTCGTGACCTGCCCGGCCTCCGCGACCAGGATCGTCCGCTCGACCTTGGACGACAGAACCACCGCGTCCGTGAGAACGATCGCGGGCGGAGAGTCGAATATGACGATGTCGGCGTACTCCTTGAGGTCCTGGATCAATCGCCGCATGGGGTCGGAGTCCAGCATCTCCGCGGGGTTGGGCGGAAGCGGACCGCTGGAAATGAGTTTCAGGCCCTCAACATGGGTGTCCTGCAGTACGTCTTCGATGCTCGCTTCACCCACGAGGATATTCGTTAGGCCGCGCGAGGAATCCCCGTGAAGCAGCCGGTGCAAAGTGGGCCGACGCAGGTCAGTATCCACAACGATAACGCTCTGTCCCGCCTGGGCGAACACCACCGCGATATTGGACGCCGTGACGGTCTTGCCCTCACCGCTGCCCGCGCTGGTGATCAGGAACATGCTCGCCGGGTCCTCAAGCAGCCCGAAGTTGATATTGGACCGTAAGGTCCGGTACGCTTCGGCTGGTGGACTCTTCGGCGCCGAGACGGTGATCAGCTCGTTGACTCCCGTGTCCAGCAGGGGAACCATGCCGAGGAAGTTGATGTCGATCTCGCGCGTGATATCCTCCGGCGTGTGAACCGTATCGTCCAAGGCCTCCAGCACCAGGGCCAGCGCGATACCGGCCACCAGACCAAGGACGCCGGCGAACAGGAGGCCGCGACTCACAGACGGGCTGGTGCTGACGGCGCGCGTCGGGCTGTCGAACACCATCGCAGTTCCGCTCTTCGCCTCTTCCGAGAGGCGCCGGTTCTCCAGTTCCTCGAGAATCCGCTCGTGTGTCTGCCGCAGGAGGTCACTCCGCGCCCGGAGTTGGCTGAGCGCCGCCTGTTTCGCCGGGATCCCCGCTGCCTGCGCGTTCACCTGACGCTCCACGTTCTCGATGGCCCGGATCCGCGCCTGGAGTTCCACGCGCTGGGCGAGGAGAGCATCGCGGCGTTCCGCGAGCGTCGCGGACTCCGTCCCCACCATGCCATACGGGACCTCAATGGTCGGCGGGGTGGTCTTGATCTGGTCCTTTAGGGCCGTGACGCGAGCCTTCGTTTCGCTGATCGCGGGGTGGGAATCGGTGTAACGGGTCCTGAGTTCGGCCAGAGTCACCTCGGCAGTGATCAGCTGATTCTGCAGGACACTCACCGTGGGGTTCGGGACGGTCTGGGTCTTGCTCCGCCCGGCTTTCGCGCGGGACAGCATGCTCTCGGCAAGCTGCAGTTGCGCCTCAACCGCGGCGAGTTCGGCCAATGCATCAGCGCGCGCGGCCTGGTACCGGTTCATCGCTTCCACGGCCGACGCGGCCCCGGCATCGTCCGTGTAGACGCCGGTCCGGTTCTGGAACTCCATGATCTGATCCGAGATCTGCGCAAGGCCTTCCTGGGTCCGCTCGAGCTGCTCCTCCAGGTATTCGCGCGCCTTACGGTCCTGGGCGCGCTTGAACTCGGTGTTCATGATCACGAACTGGTCAGCGGCTTCCTTCGCGAAAGCGATCGCATTGCGCTCGATGGGCGACTCCGCCTCGATGCGGATCCGGTCAGGCTGCATCGTGGAGGCCGTGAGAGACGACTGAACTTCCTGGGCGTCGGTTAGAACCCGTTCACCGGAGCGCTTTTCCTTGAGCGCCGCCGCGACCCTCTCCGCCAACTGGTTCCCCATGATCATGCTCGCCTGGGTTTCCAGCGCGATGGTGCCCTCGTCCCCGCCGCCGCGCCCCCTGCCATCGGACGGGGTCAGCCAGACAACGCCGGCCTGGCGCTGCTGCACGAGAATCAGGGCGGTGGCGCGGTAACTCTTGGGGTAGCTGATAGCATACAGGCCGCCGATGAGCATGGCGGCCAGACCTACGAGGATGATAAACCACTTCCGCTTCTGAGCGATGCGGAAGTAGTCCCGTACGTCAAAACGGGGCGTATTGCTTTGCATGCTGTGAGCTTCCCCGTCGGTGGTTCGAACCTGCGGACAGGTATGCAGTAGAACGCCCGCACGTCGGTCATTGAACGACCAGCAGCGCACACCCCGGGCACGTGTACTATAGCATTGCCCAAGTTACCTGTCAAACCGCCTCGCGATCAGTCGCGGCGTGCGGGCATCAGTCTATGCTCCACAGAGACGGGTCCTCCAACTGCGCCATGGACAGCAGCTTCACATGGCCGTCAGCAAAGCAGACCTGGCACTTCCCGTGGTGGTACATGCACTCATCTATCAGGGGGTGAGCGGCAGCTCCGAGTGCGGGGATGTTCAAGCGCTCGCCTTCCTCGTTCGGCACCTGTCCGTCCAGAAGCATGAGAGTGCGGGACGGGTCCATGCAGGCATCAAGGGCCCCCGGGGTCACGAAGGTCATCTCGCTGTTCACGCGGTAGGTGGGCAGGTACGGCGGCGCATCGGGACAGTACAGCACCCTCTCGTTGCGCAGGTAGGGGTACACCAGGTCCCACCAGACGATATCCAGTTGCCCCTGCCACTCCGTGGAAAAGCGCCCGCCGGGCATCTTGGTGGTCGCCGGGGGCAGCATGCCGTCCCAGTCGTCCGCGTACATGAACAGCGAGACGCCCACCTGGCGGATGTTCGAGGCGCAGGTCGCCTGCCGGGCCTTGGCGCGCGCGGCGCTGAACACAGGAAACAACAGCGCGGCCAGCACACTGATGATGGCGATGACCACCAGCAACTCGATCAGCATGAAAGCCGCGCGTCCGCGCAGGCGCCTGCTAGAGGCCGCGGAGCACGCCGTTCGTCGACGGTACATTGACGACCACCGCCAGACTCGGCACCGGGACCCATGCAGCTTCGGTCCGGCGCCATCCCGAGTTGTGCCAGCCCGTGACCTTGATCTCAGGCGCGCGCCCCCAGTCGGGTTCGAACGAGAGTGGGCGCTTTCCGGATTCCTCGCGCACCTTCGCCACGACCATAGCCGCGACCTCATCCGGGAGTTCACGGAACGCTATCTCGGCCACGAAGCCCCGACTGCGCAGTATGGCCCATTGTTGGGCGCAGAACAGCGGAACGACAGCGTTCCTGAACCCCAACCTGAGTTCCTCGCCCGAGAGACCGGACAGCTCCGGTCTCGCGTCTATGAGCCGCATCGCTGCGTCGAGGCGTCGATACGAGCCGAGAGTAAGTCGCAGGAAGACTCCGGCATAGTCGCCGGTCGCGCCCAATGCCCCTGCGAACGCCCCGAGGAACCGCCGGTTGTCAGGGGCGGACAGATACCCCGCAACCCGCCATGGCGCCAGCTCAGGGTGGGGAAAGACCACCGATCCGGCCAGCGCGCCGGCTTCTCGCGCACCAGCCAAGGCCTGGGACACATCAACTGGCGTGGCGAAACGCATGGGCTTCCCTACGTCGCCTGCCGCCTGTTCGGGCATCGGTTCGGGCGCCGGTTCCCCGCGCTCCTGGGCCGGAAGCATGGCAGGCCAGCAGACGATGGTGGACTCCACTACGCCCCAGTCATAGCCGAAGGCATCGTGCAGTCTGTCAAGGACAGTCCATACCGGCTCCGCGTTAGCCGTCAAACGGGCTTCGCGTAGTTCCGCGCCGGGGGCGACGCTCAACATCCAGTCGCGCTCCGCGCTTTCTGCGATCCGCGCGACGATGTCAACGACAGTGCCTGTGGCGTCGATCGACACCTCTGCATCGAGAAGTGCGCGCGCGGGAACGACGTCCGGCGGCCAGAGCAACGCGTGAACGGGAAAACCGTTTGGTGGGAGAACATCGACAGACTGGCACCATGCGCCGGAGTCTGCCATACATGCCACTAGCGCCGCTGTTACCGCAAACCGCAGCATGTGTGCGCCCATGGCGGCGTGTCACCTCCTGCATTGGCTCCGGGTGGGGACGATCTAGGGCCCGTCCCCGCCCCTGAATAGGTCCAATAGCCGCTCCGGCGTTCCGGCGAGAGCCTGTTACCCGCCACCCATCATTCCCTGAACGGTTATGTCCGCCTGCGCCCCCTGGCCAGCGGTCACAGTGACATTCGTCTCACCGCCCATC
>JAGPGE010000188.1 GCA_018056145.1 Armatimonadota bacterium | reverse complement strand
CTGCGGATCACGGGGCGAATCGACAGCGTCGGCTGGACCGCAAATCGCATCAGGGGAGCACTCGGCAAGTCACTCCGGAAGGTGGCCTGTGCGACGCAGGCATCTCGGTGCGATGGCTGCCCAGTTCGCGACGTCTGCGCGTACGGACTGTGCTTCGAGCCGGTGGCCACGCAAGACGGGAGGTTCCAGGCAGCTGGACAAGAGATCCCCCGTCCTTATGTCATCCGCGCTGGGGATCCAGAGCCCCAGGGCATGGTTCGCTTCCAGCTTGTTCTGCTGGGACGGGCAGCCGCTCTAGTCCCAGTCTTTGTGCTCGCGGTTCATGAGTGGCAGGAGCCGGGAATGGGGCTTGGCCGCGTCGAGCAGTATCTGGATAACGTGGAGTGCATCCATCCCCTGACCAATGAGCGCGCGCAAGTCTTCGCGAGAGACCAGGGCGTCCTTCGCAATGCCTGGGAGCCGGTCGGTCAGGATGACATCATCCGGTCAGTGCGGGACTTCCCCGACGGCAGTCTCCGGGTGAGTTTCGTCACCCCCACTCGACTGCGTCGCAAGGGGCGCGATCTGCAATGCCCGGAGTTCGCGGCGTTGATCTCTTCTCTTCTGCGCCGGGCCGAGGGACTGCGGGAATACCACGGACTGGAGTTTGAGGTGCCTGATCCGCAGAGTCTGGTACGCAGTTCCGACAATGTCAGGTTGGCAGACTGGCAAGGCGGACGTGCTTCGCGACACCGCTATTCCTATCGTCAAAAGCAGGCGATGGAATTCGAAGGCCTTGTCGGCGACGCACTCTACGAAGGCGACCTGGCGGTGTTCCTGCCTCTGTTGCGGCTTGCGGAGATCATTCATGTCGGCAAGGGCGCAGTTTTCGGGCTGGGCCAGCTGAAGATTGGAGCCACGGCCTAGAGTCATTGCACGCAGGAGGGTCATGGTGACTACTGAAACGCGACCGATCTACACATATACGGGCCATCCGCTGGTGGACGTGGGAGCCAGTGTGATCGCCGCCTTCAATCACCGCCGCAGTGTGGAGGAGGTGACGGAGCAGGACGTTGCAGAGATCGTGCGGTTCATCACGCAGCACTATTTCCGCGACCCCCTCAAGGGCTTTCTCACCACTGTTTTCCCAAACTCTGCCTACGCCAATCCTACGATGGGAGAAGACAGAAAGAGAGAGGTCGCGGCCGATGTCCTCGCGACGTCTCCGCTTTCCGAGGCAGAAGGACAGGAACGTTGTTCCTTCTGTGGACAGGCAGCCAAACGGCGCTTTCGGCAGCACGTCCCCCTGGTGACTGGCGAGGGTACGGTGAACTTCACGCCGAGGGGCCAAGCCGGCCTGCCCGTCTGCCCCGCATGTCTCGTGGCGATCCAGGCCTGTGTCCTCGGCACGCTGAAGTGCCAGGGAAGGCTTCTACTGGCACACAGTGATGACCCCACGCTCACCTTGCGCATCGCGGCGGCTTTTCTGGCCAAGAACCAGGCTATCCTCTCCATTCCCTCAAGCGGCAAGTATCCCGAAAGCAAGTACCCAGGCACAATCCTGATGGACGCGCTTCAAACCTCCCAACAGAGCCAGGAGGCCAGCACCATCCGGCCATCATTGACGGCTTACCACCTCACAAACTATGGCACCAGCGCGAATGTGGATATCTACCACCTGCCCTGCGAACTGCTGGCTTTCGTGAACGCGGCCCAGGCGTCGCCGCCGGTGCGAGAGGGCTGGCAGTACGCTGTGAGACAGGGCTGGCGAATGGGCCTAGTATCCGCGAAGGGAAAGCCTGCGGAGGAGCCCGCCGAGTATAGGGTCGGAGAGCATCGCAATCAGCTGTATGAAGATCTGTTTGACCTGGCGGGGGACCGTGCCAGGTTGAGCAGGTTCGTCCGCCGGCACCTGAGTTGGCGTACCCCGGACGCTCTAGCCCGGGCGCCGAATGGACCAACCGTCCCCGACGCCTGGCCTTTGACGGAAGTCTTCCTAAGGATGGTGTTGCTCATGGAAAAAGCACGTGTGGATGTGCTCAGGAAACTGGGAGAAAGGTTCGCAGGGTATGTAGTGGAGCAGAATGACAGAAGGTTCTTTGACCGTTTGTGGCGCGAGTCGGAGAGGTATTACCAGCTGCGCAATCACATACTGCGCGCCAGTCACGCCCAGGTCAAGCGAGGAGAGGCTCCGCTCATCAGCTTCGACGAGTTCCTCCTCGCCTTCGAGGAGGGTGAAGAGATCGCGCGCGCGGATTGGTCCCTGGCCCGCGATCTCTTGCTCATCAGGATGATGGACGAGCTTCACGCGCGAGGCTGGCTCCGGGAGCACGGGGCCGAGCTCCCGGACGCGCCGGAGGAAGCGACGGAAGTAGATGAGTAGCTCGCAGCGGCCCCAGCACGGCCACACAAAACACTATAAGGGGGATCTATCATGTCGTTCATCACAGGAATGATGCTCATCGAAGCTCCGGCCTCGGCTCTGAACAATGCCGGGGCAGAAACAGGCCAGCGCACAGACAACATCGTGGTTGTGAAGGCAATCAAGGCGAGAGACGGCGCCTATCCCTATGTATCTGCTCAGGCATTCAGGTATTGGCTGCGAACCACGGTGGAGAAGAAGATACCAGACTGGAAGGCTGCGCCAATCCAGCGCGAGTCCAAGGTAGCCTACACTGACGCCAATCCATTGCAGTGGTGGGACGATGACCTGTTTGGCTACATGCGTGCGCCCGGAAGCAGCAAAGAGGCTTCCGCCTCGCGGGAGGCTTCGAAGCTCACCGATCTGGAGCCCAAAGTCACCCTGACTCGTTGCGCCCCCTTCCGAGTGGGCACCTTCATCGCCATCGCGCCTTGCAGCCCGACGGTCGACTGGGGCACGATGAGCCGCCAGGAAGGTGACCCCGTGCCCTTTGAACACGAGTTCTACCGCACACATCTCAAGGGGCTTTTCTCCCTGGATCTGCGCGCCTGCGGCACCTTCTCCTACGCGGATCGCACCGGCTTCAAGAACTTGGACAGCAACCGCAGGAAAGAAGCCGAAGAGCTCGGTCTGGAGCATCTGGAGCCCCAGAAGTCCTACCGACTGCCAATCGGGGATCGCGCGCGGCGCGTGGCGGCCCTCTTGGAGGGGATGGCTGCTTTGGAGGGTGGCGCCAACCAGACCCTGCACTACACGGACATCGCCCCCGCGTTCCTGATCGCAGCGGTCACGAAGGGTGGCAATCATCCCTTCGCCCGGTGTGTCAAGGCCGATGCGAAGGGGCTGCCTATCGTGAACCTGGAGGCCCTGGCGGAAGCCGTGAGCGTCTTTGCGGATCAGCTTCAGTCCCCGTTGTACGTGGGCTGGACTCAGGGTTACATGGACGACAGCCGCACGGCATTCGCGGAATGGGTGGAGAGCGATGCCAAACCTGCCGGCCGCGATGTTGTGCAGGAGCACCCTCGCAGAGTCCTTCAGCGGCTGGCCGTTGATGTGCAGGAGCCGCGGAACGCAGCTTGGTTCGACTAGGGGGCGTGTATGCCATGCGCGTTCTGCGCGTTGAGCTTGAGGCTGCGACGGCGTCCTTCCGTTACCCGCACTTTCTGGTGGGCCGGCATCCCACCTTCGCCATGCCGCCCCCCGCAACGCTCTATGGACTCGTCTGCGCAGCGGTGGGTGACTATGTTCCGCCCGAGACTCTGCGCCTGGGCTTCATGTTCACTTACGAAGCCCAGGCCTCCGACTTTGAGCACCTGCACATCATCACGCCAAAGGGGGCGCGGACCAAGTTCGACTGGCAGGGCCGGAAGCTGTCGTACAACACCGAAGGCCAGGTCAACCCTACCACCCGCGACTTCCTGTTCAACGCGAGGCTGACGCTTTACATCAATCGCCTCGATTTCGCAGGCGCGTTTCGGAGCCCGTACTATGCCGTGAGTCTGGGACGCTCACAGGATCTCGCGACGATCCGTCGGATTGACGAAATCGAACTCAGTCCGGCCGACTGCGCATACCTTGAACACACTCTGCTACCCGCGGAAGAAAGACTGTGGTTAGGATCCGGGATCGTGCTGACCCTCCCGCGTTTCTTGGACCCGACGCGGGCGCGAGAGCCGCGGTTCGATCACTACCTGATGCTGAGAGAGCGCATCTACGCGCACCGAGAACCCGATCACGCTCTGCGAAGCGAGCTGGGCGAACTCTTGGTGCGGGCGCTCCCTGACGGTCGTGAGCTCTGGGTCGATCCCGATACCCCGGCATACCACGGCGCCCACCGGGCTGTCTGGCTGCAACAGCTGGTGTGAGGAGTCCAACGATGGAACTCCTCTGGGCGAAGCCGCCTGTTGACGGTGGGGGAAACGCAACTCTGGCGGCGCACACGCGCCGGGTAGTTGAAGCAGTGGACTCCGTGCTGGCTCAGCGGCCGGCGGTCTCTTCTTTCGCCAACCATCCCTGCTTCACTCAGTGGGCTCTGCTGGCCGCCGCTTTCCACGATCTCGGAAAGGCAGCCACCGGGTTCCAGCGGATGGTGCTCGGAGGCCCACGATGGGGAGAGCGCCATGAAGTGCTCTCCGTAGGTTTCCTCGCGCCCTTCGCTGACCAACTGGGACAGGAGGCCGTGGACTGGATCTCCGCGGCCATCCTGTCCCACCACCGGGATGCCGACTTCATCGCCGAGCGTTACGGGGTGTACGCCGGCCCCCCCGACATGGATCCCTTCCCGGGGTTTGTCGCTCAAGTCACGCCCGACGCTTACGACTCGGTCATGGCCTGGCTTGTTGACGACTGGCTCCCAGCCATTCCCAGGCTTACACTCTGCGGGAGACTCGCCGAACCCTCCTGCCTGTCCGCGGATTTCATCCGCGCGCGTCTGGACGCATACCAGCGCAAGGCCCGCGCATTCAGCTCATACCTGGATCATCCCGGCCAGGGGGCCGTCAGGCTTGCAGTGGCCCTGCGCGGGGTGCTGATCATGGCAGACCATGCGGCCTCCGCCGGCCATCCCGAACTCTCTCCCTCGCCGCTCGGACTGCCGCCCCCCGTGTACACTCGCATCGGACTTAGCCCCGAAGACCTGCGCGGGCATCAGCGCGAAGCCCCGCGTTGCCCCTCATCGGCTCTCCTGTGCGCACCTACGGGCTCCGGCAAAACGGAGGCTGCCCTCTCCTGGGCAGAGGCGGCACGGCCCTCCCGCGATCCCGCCGCCAGGCTGTTTTACGTCCTGCCATACCAAGCCAGCATGAACGCGATGTATGATCGGCTGGTGCGGCGCTACGGCTTCCCCCGCGAGCAAGTCGCCCTCTCTCACGGCCGCTCCCTGCAAGTGCTCTACGCACGGGAAATGGCAGGCGAAGAAGGCCCCGCGGCGGCGGAATCCCGCGCCCGATACCTCGCGGACCTCGCCCGCCTGCACCGCTGTGCAATGCGCGTTCTGTCTCCCTACCAGCTGCTCAAAGCCGCGTACCGTATCAAGGGCTATGAGGCCCTCCTCGTAGACCTGGCCGGCGCCGACCTGATCGTGGATGAAGTCCACGCTTACGAGCCCGAGCGCGCGGGCCTCATTCTCGGGCTCTTCAGATTCCTCGCCCAGACCCTGGATGTGCGCTTCTTTGTGATGACCGCGACGCTCCCCGCCCTGTTCCGGGACAGGCTCTCAGGCTTCCTGCCGAACCTGATGGATATCCGAGCGTCCGCCGAGGACTTCGCCCACTTCCGACGACACCGGGTGAGAATCTGCGAGGGCGACTGGACGGACCCATCGATCCTTGATCATGTCGAAGCGGCTGCTGCAAGCGGCCAGTCCGTTCTGTGCTGCTGCAACACAATTGCCGGCGCACAGGAATTGCGGCAAGTCCTTACCCAACGCCTCGGACGACCCGTCGAGTTGCTGCATGGCGGCTTCAACGCCCGGGATCGCAATCGCAAGGAGCAGGCCCTCACGAGTGCCGCCTTTTCACCCCTGCTCGTGGCCACCCAGGTGGTGGAAGTCAGCCTGGATGTGAGCTTCGACACCGCCTTCACCGAGCCGGCGCCGCTGGACGCCCTGCTCCAGCGTTTCGGGCGGGCCAACCGCCGACCGTCCACCGGGCGCATCGTTGACGTTCACGTCCTGACGCACCCCGACGACGGGCAGGGTGTCTACGATCCTTCCCTCGTCACCAACACCCTCGCCCTCTTGCAGGAAGAGAACGGACAGGTGATTGACGAAGCCCTGACATCCCAGTGGCTTGATCGCGTCTACACCCCGGACATCGCCGCGCGCTGGAGCGAGGCCTTCGACTGTGCGGCCAGGGACTTCGAACGGGGCGTGCTCGATGCGCTCGCGCCCTTCCAGTCGGACCAGTCGCTGGAAGAGCGCTTCTACCAGGCTTTCGACGGCGTAGATGTCCTTCCCGCCTGCCTGGAGCCCGAATTCCAGGCACTCGCGGCGCTAAGCCCCCTCCGGGCCGCGGAGCTCCTGGTGCCCATCTCCTTCTCCCGATTGGCCCGCCTGCGCCGGGCTGGGCTGGTCTCCGAGCCCGACAGAACCCAACCCCCGGTGGTTCACCTGCCCTACTCACCCGATGACGGACTCGCGCGATCTACTCCCAAGAGGTGATCCCATGTCCATCCTTCTCGTCGATGACTTCGGCTGCTTCGTAGGCAAAAACGGCGACCTTGTGCAGGTGCGCAAGTCCGGCGAAACCCTCATCGAACGTCCCATCGAGGACCTCGCCTGCATCGCGCTCGAAGGGCGCGGCATATCCATCTCCATTGATCTCATCCACGAGTGCGCTCGGCGTGGCATCCCCATCGATTGCCTCAACTTCGATGGCGAACCCTTCGCCAAGATCATGTCCCCCATGCTCACCGCCACCGTCGAGACGCGTCGCGAGCAACTGGACGCCTATGACGACGAACGCGGGTTATCCATTGCCCGCGAGGTGGTCCTCTCCAAACTCGCAAACCAGCGCAGTCTCCTCCTCTACTTCGCCAAGTATCGGCGCAAATCCGAACCTGCCCTTGCCGATTCACTCCAGGAAGCCGCTGCCGAAATAGCCGCCCTGTCCACGGAGTGCCAGGCTCTCGCCGGGCCGAACGTCAACGCCACCCGGCCGTCACTCCTCAACATCGAGGGCCGTGCCGGGGCGGCCTACTGGGAAGCCGTCTGGCGCCTGCTGCCGCCCGACGTTTCACCCGGCAAGAGAATCCACCAGGGGGCCACGGATCCCGTCAATGTGCTGCTCAACTATGGCTACGGCATCCTCCAGGCCCAATGCTGGACAGCAGTCCTGCTCGCGGGCCTTGACCCCTTCGGCGGGTTCATCCATGTCGATCGTCCCGGAAGACCATCCCTCGTCCTCGACTTGCAGGAGTTGTTCCGCCAGCCCGTCGTGGACCGCACCGTCATCAGTGCAATCAACAAAGGCTTCAGGCCCCGGTTCGAAGCCGACGCCAGGCTGGACAAGCAATCCCGTCGCCAGTTCGCGGCCCAGGTGCTGGAGCGCATGGAAACCCCCACCGATTTCGCCGGCAACAAGGAAGCCCTCAAGCACATCATCGTCCGTCAGGCAAGGTCCATCGCTGTCGCCGTGCGCGGTGAGAAGCCGTTCCGCGGGTTCACGATGAGGTGGTGAGTCATGGTACATCTGCTGATCTACGACATCGAATCCGACCGCATCCGGGTGAAAGTCGCACGGGCGTGCCAGGAACAGGGCATGGAGAGAGTCCAGTTCTCGGCTTTCTGGGGCGAGCTCTCCGAGAACGAGTGCGAAGAGCTTCTCTTGGAATGCCAGGAGATTATCGGGGACGAACCGGCTCGCATCCACATCCTGCCCCTGTGCAAGACCTGCTTCTCACGACGCAGGACCTATGCCACCGCACAGTTCGAGGGGGGGCCTCAAACTCCACCCGATCGAGACGCCACCGTGTGGTTCCTGCCCGACGAACCGCCCGACAAGCAGGGCGAGCGAATGCCTGACCAGCCTCCCAGTGCTTCAAAAGTGGATCGCGCCCTTATGGATGTGGTCCGCCGCCTCCCTAGACGCGACAAGCCCGTCGGATTGACTGACGATCCGTGGGAGAATCCCGATGACGCTGCAGGATAGGCCGACCGCCCCGGTCGCGCCATCAAGGAGGGCCCAAATGGCTGAGTTTCCGCTGACCGTTACAGACATTCGGCAGTTCTACTACTGCCCTCGAATCGTCTACTTCACCTACGTCCAACCGCTTGAGCGCCCCGCGACGTACAAGATGGTCCATGGCCAGGACGCCGAAGAACGCGCGGACGCCCTGGAGAAACGCCGTACTCTCGACCGCTATGGGCTGCGGGAAGGCCGCCGCGTCTTCGACGCGCCCCTGGAATCTCCATCCCTGGCTCTATCCGGACGTGCCGACATGCTCATCCTCACCCCGGAAGAAGTCTATCCCGTGGAGTTCAAGCACACCGACGAGGAGCCGGCGCCAAACCACTACATGCAGGTAGTCGCATACTCCATGATGGCCCGCGAGCAGTACCACTGTGAATCGCCACACGGGTATCTCGTCAGACTCACCGACGGGGAAGTCTGGCAGGCCGAAGTCACGCCCGAAGCATGTCGGGAGGTGAAAGAGTGTCTGCGGCGAATACGAGAGATGATAGACGCTGAGTGCTTCCCCGATCCGCCGGCCGGGAGGGGCAAGTGTGTGGAGTGCGAATTCCGCCGCTTCTGCGGCGACGTCTGACCCCTGCAAAGTTCGCAAATCGGGTCACGGTTCAGCTTCGCGAATGCCTCCGCTGTTCCCGGTAGCGGGCGATTTGCGAAGATTATCGGTTGCCAATGCCCCTATGCGAAGGTTGGTAGGGGCCTACAGGCATAACATGGTCTCGCGCCAGGACCGGTCCGCTTCACGGAAGCCGCACCAGGTGGCCGTGAGGCCAACTCTCAGGCCAGTTTCGCAAATCGGGCCACGCAAGGGGCTCGGAATCGATTTGCGCAGTGGGGTGATCCACGTGTCCGGGGGCATTTTCGAAAAAAAAGCGCGGGGACAGGAGGTGTTGGGGGGCCGATTGGCGAATAAGAGGGCATAGATGGTCGGTCTCAGCCGCATTCCCCGCTGCGAAGGGGATTGAAACCAACAGTCCGGCACAATCGGGCGCGTGGCAAGCACAGCGTCTCAGCCGCATTCCCCGCTGCGAAGGGGATTGAAACATACCGTTTCCCCTGCCCGGTGCCAACCTGCTCTACGTCTCAGCCGCATTCCCCGCTGCGAAGGGGATTGAAACGCTGAATGTCTGCG
>JAGPGE010000187.1 GCA_018056145.1 Armatimonadota bacterium | reverse complement strand
AGGCCTACAGCGAGGCCTACTTCCAGCTAAGCCGGGAGTTTCCAGTGGCCAACCAGTACCTGGCGCTTTCCGACAACATCGTGTTCATCCTCAACGGACAGGCGGTTCAGATTGGCGCTGACGGCATGACTACTTTGACCGCGGAGGATATAGAGAACCTGCGCACGGTGCGGGGATAGCCGCGGGAATCGGCGGTCCCTCACCGGTTCGCACACGGGGACGGCAGGCACATACAGTGCCCGCCGTCCCCTTCTTCCCTGCCCAGCGGGCGCCTGAGGAACAACAACCGGTCGCGGGTACAAAAAAAGACCGGAACTGACGCAGGATTCCCACCCGAACAGGTAGAAACAGACCTGCGCATGTGCCCCGGCAGATGCACGTATGCGTTTGCCTGTGACATTACACGAGGTGAACCACCCATGTGGAACCGCATCAAGCGCGTATTCCGGGCGCTTTTCGGCTGGCTGATTCGCGGCGCGGAGGACCCCGAGATGATCCTGCGGCAGTTGCGCGATGACCTGCGGGATAAGATTCCCGAGCTAAACCGCCAGGTTGCTGAAATCGTAAAGCACGAAAAGATGCTGGCTATGCAGCTTGATCGTCAGTCCGAGGCGGTTGCGCGCATCAAGCCCCAGGTCGAGGCGGCCGTCAAAGCCGGTCCGGAGCGCAAGGAGGCCGCCAAGGCCCTCATCATGCAGCTCCAGCAGGCGGAGAAGGAGCTTTCCGACACCCAGACCGCCCTCCTGCGCGCCAAGGAGAACTCACAGCGCATGCTGAAGATGCGCACCGCCTATGAGGCGAAGGTGCGCCAGCAGATGCAGGAAGCCATGCACCAGATCGACCGGGCCAAGCGAGCCCAGGTTGAGGCCGAGATGGCCGAGATCATGGGGGCTTTCGAGACCGGCGACGAGACCGACACCCTCCAGCGCATGACCGAGGCCATCGACGAGAAGCTCGCCCGGGCTGAGGCCCGAATCGAGGTGGCCCAGAGCAGCGTAGAGACCCAGATCTCCGAGCTTGAGCAGGACGTTGCGCTGGATTCCGCCGAGGCGGCCTACCAGGAGTACCAGCGGCAACTGGGGCTGCTGCCCGAAGAGGAAGCCCCGGCAAAGACCATGGAACCCGTGCCATTGCAGGCCGAAGAGCCGCCGTCGCCCCCGGAGACCGTGGAGAAGCAGGACATGTCCGGCGATGTCAACTGGGCCCAGCCCCGGCAGGAGGACACCCAGCAGCAATAGTCTAGCGCGGGACATCATCGGCGTCTTGAGGAAGCCCCGATGCAGGAAGCCATCGCCACCTGGGCCGACATGCCGGCCTGGGTGACACAGATCCGCGACTCATACATGTCCGCCAACGCCTCGGTCTTCATCATCCACGGCGTGCGCGACCGTTTCCCCTACTCCGGCAGGTACCTGCAGCTGCCGGAGTTCCTGGAACACGCCTTCTGCGCTGACAAGAAAGTCGTTGTCTACGACATCAGCCGCGGCATGCACTTCCCGCAGCCCGAGACACAGCGGGAGTTCGACGCCTTCCTCCAGGTCTACCGCAGGCAGTCTGGCGGGCGCCCCACGGATGAGGAGATCATCAAGCCCGCGGTTGCACTCCCACTCCTGCAGGAGTTCCTCTTCTCGCGCAACGGCGTGGCACTGATCGTGGACTACCTGGACAAGATCGCGCCCCGCGAGGAGGCGCGTTTCATGAGTTTCGACGAGCGACGCCTGGTCACCATGCTCCGCCAGCTCGGCGACGACCCGAGGCTCCTGCGCCGCAACAGTTTCGTGTTCCTGATTGCCGGGTCCCTTGCGGACGTGAGCGAGGAGTTGTACACGAGGGCATCCCGCACCGAAGCCGTTGAGATCCCGATGCCCGAGAAGGACGATCGTGCCCGGTACGTGGACTTCGAGCTGGGCACGCTGGGTGATTCGCGGCCCGAACTGGCAATGACACCCGCGGTGCTGGCCGAGATCACCAATGGGCTGTCACTCACCCAGGTCGGCTCGCTCCTGCGGGGCGCGATGCGGCAGCAGCGGCAGGTGACCTTTGAACTGGTCGCGGAATGGAAGCGCCGGGCCATCGAGACGGAGATAGGAGACCTGGTGGAGTTCACCATGCCCCGGATGGGTCTGGAGGCCCTTGCCGGCGTGGATAAGCAGAAAGAGATTCTCCTGCGCACGGCGGATGCTCTGCGCTCGGGCAAGACGGCGGTGGTCCCAAAGGGCATCTTGCTCACCGGCCCGCCTGGTTGCGGGAAAACCTTCTGCATGGAGTGCTTTGCGCACGACTGCGGAATCCCCTTCGTCCAGCTCAAGAACGTTTTCAGCAAGTACGTTGGCGCGACTGAATCCAATCTGGAGAAGCTCTTTCACTATCTGGAGGCACTGTCGCCCGTCTTCGTCTTCATCGACGAGTTTGATCAGTCCTATGGGCGGCGGGTCACCAGCGACTCCGACAGCGGGGTGAGCCGCCGCGTCTTCGCGATGTTCAACGCCTTCCTGAGCGACGAACGCCACCAGGGGAAGATCCTGTTCGGGGCGGCCACCAACCGGCCGGATCTGATTGACCCTTCGACCCTTCGGGCAGGACGGTTCGACCTCAAACTTCCGTTCCTCCTGCCGGACCGCGAAGCCCGCGAGGCCATCCTTGAGGTCACCATCCGAACCCTAAGAGTGGCCCACTGCGTAGAGGACCTCGGTGCCCCCGCCGACCAGACTGCGGGCTACTCGGGCGCGGATCTGAAGGAAGTTGTGCGGATCGCCCAGCGCAAGGCGGTTTTCGACGGGCGTGAGAGCGTTAGTCCGGATGACTTGACCTTCGCCGTTGGCGACTACATCCCCCCAACCACTTCGAATGCCGATCAGATCCGGCTCATGGAGCTCTTGTCGGTGCTTTCATGCACGTCTCGTTCCCTGCTCCCCGAGGCCTACGTCGGAGCCCTGGAGAGTGGGATCCTCCACCGGGAACTGGAGGAACTGCGCCTGAGGATGGGGATCTGAGGAGGGCCGCAACGGGGGCGGAGACCAAAGAGCAGCGACATACCGGGCGGACGCGACAGATCTAACCCCAATACCGGGAACGGGTCGGCACGCCGGGGATGCCGGCCAACACGGTGTGGGAAGTGGCGCCGGGAGGGAGGCCACGTGGCCCAGGTCACCGAGCCGATTCGGCTGTCGGAGCACCTGTACCTGTTGCGCGACACCTGCAACGCGTACCTGATCCGCAAAGGAAGCCGGGCCCTGGTCATCGACTGCGGGGACGCCGGGTTCACCTCGCGCCTGCGCGGCCTGGGTGTGGAGGCCGTGGAATGGCTGCTGTTCACCCATCACCACCGCGACCAGAGCCAGGGCGCCGAGAAGCTGGTCGGCAAGGGGGCGCGGGTTGCGGTACCCGAACACGAGCGCTTCCTCTTCGAGCATGCTTCCGAGTACATGCAGCATCGCCCCGTCTACGATAGCTACAATGGCCGCAGCACCGTCCAGACGCGCTTGACTGACCTGCCCGTGCACCAGCCGCTTCAGGACTATGAGACCTTCCGCTGGCGGGGCTTCGAGCTCCGCGTCATCCCCACTCCCGGCCACACCCGAGGCGCCTGCTCGCTGCTGTGTGAGATCGATGGCAAGCGAGTGGCCTTCACCGGCGATCTGCTTTGCGACGAGGGCCGATTTCCCAGCCTGCACGACCTTGAACACAATTACGGCGGATGTGAGGGCGCCGACCAGACGGCGTACTCCGCCATCCGGCTGCAGCGCGAACCTATAGACCTGATCTGCCCCTCCCACGGTGAGCCCATCTCCAATGCCCACCCGGCTCTGCGAGCGCTTCAGGACAATGCCCGTGCGTGGTACCGCTGGCGCACAGGCTCGGAGCTTCCCTGCGTCCAGCGGCCGATCCAGGTCACCGAGCACCTGTTCGCCTTCCCCCAGGCATGTTGTGCCTGGTATGCGCTGGTTGCGGAAAATGGCCAGGCGCTCTTCATCGACCACGGGACCGCGGACGGGCCGCATTTCGGGATGCACGAGCCGTACCGCGAGCCCTGGGAGACAGCACGGTACGTGGACCACGGCCTGTGGGAACTGCAGAACCGCCACGGGCTCAGGTCCGTGGCCGTCGCGATACCGACCCATTACCACGATGACCACGTTGCCGGGTTCCCCTACCTGCGGAAGCGCTTTGGCGCCGAGGTCTGGGCATCCGAGGAGCTTCAGGACATTCTGGAACATCCCGAACGCTACAGCGAGCTGTGCCTGCTTCCCACACCCATCCCGGTGGCCCGCAAGCTGGCCGACGGCGAGGAGTTTGAGTGGAACGGGTTCCGGCTACAGGCGTGGCATTTCCCCGGCCAGACTGAGTACCATTCGCTGATACTGCTCCACGTTGACGGCAAGCGCGTGCTGTTCACCGGCGACAGCCTGCAGCGCATAGGAAATCACCTGGCGTGCCCCGTCATTATGCGCAACAACCTGCGCTTCGGTAGCCACGAGGAGTGCGCGCATCGGCTCATGGGCCTGAGAGCGGATATCATCGCCCCGGGGCACGGCGAGCCGTGGGCGCCGCATGCCGACGAGTTCGCGTCGCTGCGGCAGCACACCCAGCAGCTTCGCACCCTCTTCCGCCGCGTCCTTCCTGAAAACGCAGGGCTGGATGCGATCAACCCCTACTGGGTGCGCATTCGGCCATACCAGATCGAGGCCAGACGAGGCGGCAAGGCGAAGCTGACCGTGGAGATCACGAACCCACGGCACGAGCCGGTGTCTGCACGGGTCACCATGGCCGGGCCGAGCCAGATCGCCTTCGAGCCCGCTTTGCGCGAGATCACGCTGGGGCCCGGACAAGTGGGCGCCGCAAAGTTCGAGCTGTCAGTGAGCCAGCGGTACAAGGGGCTTCCACGGGTTGCTGTCGCTGCGGATATCAGCCTGGGTGACGAGCGCATGGGGCAGGCGACGGAGGCCTTCGTCGACATCGCGGGATAGCGGGTCTGGCGAATCAGCGCAGCACGGCGAGGGGTCGCCGTGCTGCGCTTAAGTACGCGGGACCTCGGGTTTGTAAGCAGTCAGGCGTCACCCCAGGTACTGCCACGTCATATTCGAGACCCTGCCATTCTTGAAGGTAAAGGTCTTCTGCCACCGGGACCGGCTTGCGCCCGCACGCACCACGCACTCCATCCGCAGACGACCATTGCCTTCGTCCACCGAGTTATCCAGGATTTCCCACTCCAGCAGTTCCTCGCCGTAAGTGGTCTGCAGATAGTCTGCGCAGGTTGCGATGAGTGTGGCTTCAGTGCTTTCCGACATCATACCGGCTCCTTTCAGCCCATCGGCACCAGGGCTATGTAGTCGAGGTTCATCCCCTTGCCGTCGGTGTTCGTCATCCTAATGATGTGCTCGCCGGCCTTCAGGGACAGCAATGCCGTCTTACCGTCCGCATTCTTGACGGGAGCGTGCAGCCAATCGCTGGATGTGCTACTGAACCCGCCGGTGGACACGAACCGCTGTCTCACCGGCTGACCACCGTCGATAGCGATCTCCCTGTCGACGTCCCAGGTGGAGCAGTAGCGCACGACCAGCATGTACTCGCCGTCCGCGGGCACCGTCGCGCTCCATGTCAGCGCGTGACCGGCTGCGTCCCAGTGCGAGAAAGACTTGCCGGAATGACCCACCTTGTCCTCGCGGATCTGAACCTCCCCACCCTCCTGCGAGGTGAAGCTCTCCGCTTCGACCACCAGCGAGCCGTCGGGAAGCTCATCCCCGACACGCAGGGACGCACTTGCCTCGAGGGACTCTTCCGCCGTGAGCGTGGCGGTCAGGGCCAGGTTCCTCACTCCCGCCAGAAAGTCGGGCTTGTCGCGCAGGGAGACAGCGAAGATGGCCTCAGCCTTGCCCCCTGCGGGAGCACTGACTGCGGCCTGCGCGGGTTCGATTGTCAGATCATCGCTGCCTGTGAGAGCAATTGTGCCCTGGACCGCCTGCTTAGCCGGGGCTTCGAGCACCACCTTGACCTCGCGCTCCTGTCCGAAGCGGATGGATGCGGAGCCCGTGTCCATCCACAGGACCGCGCCACTCTGGCCCATGAAGTAACTGGTCATCGGCGGCTGGTTATAGCCCATGGCGTTGTTTGCTGTGTCGATGCGGTAGATCGGGTCCTGCATCAGGCATACCCGGCGGTCAGTGGCCGGGATGGTGGTGGAGTAGATGCGCATCTCGCCCTTGACGCTGGTGATGATCTCCTCGCGCCAGTCGCCGAGAACATCCGCCCAGATGACCTGGCTCCCCTGGATGCCCTGCGCCACGGTCTGCCCGCGATACTTGTAGATCCGCCCCCCGCCCACCAGTTCGCGCAGGCCGTCCGCGTCCCAGTAGGCAGTGATCATCGATGGGACCTTCTCCTCCTGTCCGAGCAGTTCGCCGGAAGCGGAGAAGATCCAGCGCGGCGGGTTGTTGTTGTACTTCAGGCCCGCCGGGTCACCCTTCGGGTCCTCGGACGCCCAGCATTCCATCCCTGGCTTCGTGGGGTCGATGTCGGCCGCCATGCCAGAACCAACGTGGAAAGTCTCGAAGCTAGTCCCCCAGATGATCTCGCCGGTGGCGGCATCCACCAGACAGACGCCATTCTCTTTTCTCCGCGGCTCGATGACGTAGAAGATCTCCATGCCCGGTCGGTCGGGGTCGATGTCGCCCACGTAGCACTTGTCCGGATGACCGAGGCCCGTTGTCCACAGGCCCTTGCCATCGTCGTCGATGACGCTGGAGCCCAGGATTACCTCGTCGCGGCCGTCACCGTCCACGTCGGCCGAATGCATGAAATGGGCGCCCTGGCCGGCGTAGCGGCCGGCCTCATCGCGGCTGTCGAAGCTCCAGAGGAGTTCGAGCTTGCCGTCATGGTACTGGTAGGCGTCCACCTTCATGACTGTGTAAGTGCCCCGTGCCACCAGCAGGCAGGGCGTCTTGCCGTCCAGGTAGCCCACGCCCAGCTGATTGCGGGATGCGTAGTTGTACCCGCTCAGCCCGCCGCCGAATCCCTGCCGCGAGGGCCAGTCCGCACGGGCCTTCTCCTCGCCGGTCATGCCGTCCAAAATCGAGATGTACTCGGGCCCTGTGCGCACGCGGCCGTCAGGATCGCGCGGATCGCCCTCGCCGGTCTTCACGGCGACTTCCGCTCTGCCGTCTCCATCAAAGTCCAAGACCAGATACGGCGAGTACCAGATCCCGCGCTCAATGGCCCAACCCAGGTCCTTCCGCCACAGGAACGTTCCGTCGTCCGTGTACGCCTCCAGCTTGTACGACTCCGGGCTGGGAGTCCAGTATCCCTGGTAGGGGTCGATGTTGTTGCCCGGCTGCTTGAGGACATAGTCATACCGGCCGTCGCCGTTGAGGTCGGCGATTCCGCACTTCTGGAAGGTGTAGTCACCGTCCAGCTTGATGGACACATACCCCGTGGGCTTCGGGTCAGCCGGCAGGAAGGCCTGGTCGGAAGGCACACCCTCCCTGCCATCCACCACAGGCTTCACCCAATACGAGAAGTCGATGCCCCGGGGCGGGTCCTTGTCGACGAAGTCCGTCGTCCTCGTGACTGGCTGCTCGGTGATCTTGACGGGGACCATGCGGCCCGCGGCGCGGTACACGTTGAAAGCGATGTCCGCCGGGTCGCTCCTCAACAGGCGCCAGCCGACGTATACGCTGCCATCCTCCCTGGGCAGGGCGACCAGGCCGCGGGAGATCTTCTCTTCCACGCGCTCTTGTGCCCAGCCATTCACCGGGCCCTTCAGCCGCACCCGCTGGGGTGTGGTGCTGGCTTCGAGAGCTACATCATCGATCCAGACCTTCGCATTTCCGCTGCCCACCACCCGCAGGTGGATCTGGTCCACGCCCTGCGGGATGTACGCCTCGGCCTGCACCTTCTTCCAGTCCGTGGTGCCGTAGACGCCGTCCGAGCCGATGTTCCAACTCACCAGCCTGCCACCCGAGAGCGCCACGATATCAAGGTCCGCGCTGTCGGTGTTCTCGCACTTCATCCATGCGGAAGCGACCCACGTCTGCCCGGGCTCCACATTGAGCCTTCCCGCATTCGTGAAGGCGTAGTCGCGCTCGCCCTCGTGGGTGAGCAGAGCGCAGCGTGAGCCGTTTCGGCCCTCATCAGAGAAGGCGACGCCGCCTTTCTGCTCCCGGGAGAACCAGATCCAGCCGCTGCCCGGCATATCCTTGCCCACCTGGAAGTCTCCGTTGGTGACCCCGTTCTTCTCAGCCATCAGTGGGATCAGGCGGACGTTGTCGAAATACGTGGACCCGGGGCTGTTCGCGTCCGCGAAACGGTCATCCACCCAGAACTCGAACTTCCCGCCGGTGACGTCGAATCGCCCCAGTTCGCCGCCGACTTTGGACAGGTCGATCCACTTCTCCTGGTCGACTGATGCCGCCAGGGCGCGCCCGAACTTGAGGAGCACCTGGTAGCGCCCGTCCGGGATGTCCTTGAGGACCACGTGGAGCACCGGAGCACCGTCCTCGGGCTTCTCGCGATCCTGCATCACCTGCGGCGACTGCATGACCTTGCCGCCGGACCACTTGACCTCCGCATCCTTGTCCTTTGACCACAGGTTCCACCGATCTGTCGGCGTGATGTCTTTCCCCCAGGCCTCTGGGGGCGAAGAGACGTCCTCCGCCTCGAAGACCAGTTCCTGCTGTGCGAGTGACAGCAGGGGCATGAGCGCGACAAGCACAATGGCAATGAGGCGTGGCATGTTCGTCCTCCGTCTGAAGGTATGTTGGCGAGGAATCTGGAATCTCCCCAATGTCCATTCCCCGTGGGGAGTGAAGGCACCTTGGAGTAACGCCCGGGCATGTATTGACGTTCCTTCGGCATGACCGGGTTCGACGCGGAGAGTTGTCGCCATGCGCTTGAGGGTACTCACGCTGCTGGCGCTGGCCACGTGCTTCGCCTGGAGTCAGGGCAACCTGCTCTCAAACCCACGATTCGAGGGACGGCAGGACCTGGGGCCTGCAGGCTGGGCCACCGTGCATAGCTGGTACGAAGGGCCGAAGGGCAGCGGCCTGGCGTCGATCGAGGTCGACAGCGGCATCTTCCGGGCAGCAGGCTAGCGAAGCCTGAGGATCATCGGCTCAAACAATCGGGGCATCAGTCGACAGGTCCTTGCCTACAGGCGCGACTGGGGAGGGAGAATGCGCCTGTCCGGCTGGATTCGCCTGACGGTTACCGGCACTGCCCGCGGCCGAGTCGGCGTGG
>JAGPGE010000186.1 GCA_018056145.1 Armatimonadota bacterium | reverse complement strand
GGCCCAGCAGGAGTCAGCCACCGAAACACCTGTCTCGGTCATCGTGGCCAAGCGGGGTTCCATCACCGAGGAACTTGAGCTGACGGGGAGTTGCGAGGCCTATCAGGAAGTGGATGTGGTCCCTGAGATCTCCGGCAAGGTTGTCTCCGTCTTCGTGGACGTGGGCGATGGGGTGACCAAGGGCCAGGTGCTCGCCCGTCTGGACACCGAACTCGCGTCGAAGCAGAGGGTTCAGGCCGAGAAAGGTGTTGTCTCGGCCCAGGCCCGGTACACCCAGGCGGCGGAGAGCTCGGAGCTGACCGACCGCGAGACGCAGATCGCCATCCGCCAGGCTGAGCAGGGAGTGGCCGCGGCATCTGAACAGCTCTCCAAGGCCAAGCAGGCGTACGAGCTGGCACGGGAGCGTTCGGAGAGCGCCATCGAGCAGGCCAAGGTGGGCCTCGCCAGCGCCCAAGCACAGCAGAGAGACGTACTCGCCGGCGCGCGCAGCCAGGAGATCACCCAGGCCGAGGCCGCCGTGCGCCAGGCCGAGTCGGACCTGTCGCTGAAGAAGACCACCTACGAACGCTACCGTCGCCTGTATGAGCAGGGGGCGGTGGCAGAGGCCACGCTGGACCAGTACCGCACCCAGTATGAGGTGGCCCAGCAATCCCTCAGCCAGGCCCGTGAGTCGCTGAGCCTCGCCCGCGAGGGCGCGCGCCAGGAGCAGAAGCGCCTCGCGGAGCTTGCGGTCCAGCAGGCGCGGGAGCAGCTGAACATGGCGCAGTCGGGCAAGCGCGAGGTCGACATCGCCGCGAGAGACGTTGAGTCCGCGCGGGTCGGCCTGCGACAGGCCGAGGAGAACCTGCGCCTGGCCCGGGCGTCCAGGCGGCGGTACAACGTGGCCGTGGCAGACGTCAAGGCCGCGCGTGCGGGGATCGGCCAGGCGGCGGCGGGAGCCGATCTCGCCGCCACTACGGTGGACAAGCACATCATCCGGGCGCCCATCTCCGGACGCGTCGCCCAGCGCAACATTGACCCGGGTGAGGGCGCATCCCCCGGCATGGCCGCGATGCGGATTGTGGACAACGACCCGATCCGCGTGAACTGCGAGGTCAGCGAACTCGACATCTCCAAGGTGCGCGTGGGTGATGGCGGCGTGACCACCGTCGACGGCTTGCCGGGCCTGGAGTTCTTCGGCAGAGTGGTCGACGTGGCTCCGCAGGCGCGCGAAGGCCGGCGCAGCTACATCGCGCGGGTAGAGATCAACAACCCCGAAGGGCTGATCCGCGCGGGCATGTTCGCGCGCGTGGTGCTGGTCATCTCCGAGAAGCAGGACGTCATCGTCGTGAGCCGTGACTGCCTGGTGGAACGCGGCGCGCGGAAGAATGCGTATGTCGTGAAGAACGGAGTGGTGGAGATCCGCAAGGTGAAGGTGGGCATCACCAACCGGGACCTGGTGGAGGTGGTGAGCGGTCTGCAGGCAGGTGATCAGGTCGTGTGCGCCAGCCAGTCTATCCTGGCCGCCGGGCAGAAGGTCAAGGCCGTCCCGAAGAGTTCGGGCAAGACTACGCCGAGCAGCCAGAGCGCGCAAGATGGCGGCGCGGCAGAGGGTACCCCGGGCCCGCAGAGCGGAGCCGGCACGAATGCACGCGACGGGGGCCGTGAAGCAATGATCGGCCCGATGCCCGCTGCGGAGGGGAACAAGCCGCGGTCCCCCGGTTCCACGCCGCGCGGTCGCAGCGGGGAACGCGGCGCACGCTGATCCTGAGCCCCACCCGGGAAGACCGGCCCCTTTGAGCTCCCGGGCGCACACTCCCGGCGCGGCCAACCTGCCGCGCGCATTGTGAGAGCACTCGCCCTATGTGGTTAACCAGACTGGCAATCAACCGACGGATCACTGTAGCGATGGCGATCTTCGCCATCATGGTCCTCGGCCTGGTCGGGCTGTCGCGCATGCCGTGGGAAATGAACCCCGACGTGGAGATCCCCAGTGTCTCCATCATCATTCCCTATCCCGGGGCCGGCCCCGAGGAGATCGAGCAGCGCGTTCTGCAGCCTCTCGAAGATGAGGTCAGCGTCATCAACGGCGTGGACGAAGTCAACGCGACGGCCTACGAGAACTTGGGCGTTTGCGTGGTCGACTTCAACTATGAGATCGACGTGGACGTGGCCGCCGCGGATGTGCGCGACGCGCTGGCAAGGGCCCGGGCGTCTTTCCCCAGCGATGTCGAAGACCCTTCAGTCTACAAGATCGACATCGGCGCCCTCCCCGTCCTGACCGTCGGGATCACCGGCGACCGGGAACCGCGCGACCTGCGCAAGCTCGTGGATGATGTGGTGCGCCCTCGTCTGGGCCAGGTCAGTGGCGTCGCGTCCGTGAATGTGTCCGGCGGGCAGGAGCGGGAGATTCAGGTCCTGGCCCACAAGGACCGGCTGGACGCTGTCGGCTTGTCCATCGCCCAGCTCGCCTCCCTTCTGCGCTCCGAAAGCATCGACGTCCCCAGCGGCAACATCAAGGAAGGTTCGCGCGACTACGCCATCCGGGTCATCGGCCAGTTCGAGGACCTTCAGGAGATCCGGGACCTCGAGATTAGCGTGCCGGACCGCGGGCTGATTCGGCTCAGCAGTATCGCCGAGGTCTATGACACTGTCGTCGAGCCCGAGGAATTCGCGCGCATCGACGGCCAGCCCACTGTTCGCGTCGCTGTGGTGAAGCAGTCGGACGCCAACACCGTGCAGGTCGTCCGCAAGTCCCGACAGGTTCTCAGCGAGCTCGTGGGCGACCTCGAAGGCGAGCAGGGGACCGGCGAACTGCCTGCGGATATCCGCGTGGTCGTGGCCGAAGACGACTCCGAGCGCGTAGTTGAGGCGATCCTGGACGTGCGCGACGCTATCGTCTTCGGCGCGCTCCTGGCCGCGCTCGTGGTCTTCCTGACGCTGCACAACTTCCGAGGCACGATCATCGTCGCCCTGGCCATCCCCACGGCGATCATCTCCGCGTTCTTGCCGGTGGGTATCGGCTTCGGCTTCACCCTCAACCAAATGGTTCTACTCGCTCTGTCCCTCGCGGTCGGGACGCTGGTGGACGACTCAATCGTCATTATCGAGAACATCGACCGTCACCGCAGCCGTGGTGAGCCGCCTAAGGCGGCGGCGCTCAACGGTCGCAGCGAGATCGCCGGCGCTGCGGTCGCAGTGACCATGGTGGACGTGGTCGTATACGTCCCCGTCGCCCTGATGGGTGGCGTTGTGGGCCAGTTCTTCTTCTCCTTCGGAATCACCGCCGCCATCGTGGTGCTCTTCTCCCTGTTCATCTCGTTCACGCTCACACCGATGCTCGCGTCGTGGTGGTACCAGCGCGTGGACCCCAGTGCTCCCTCGGGCCGCGGCCTGTGGTCGGCCTTCTTCAACCTGACAGAGGTGGCATACGGCCGACTCGAGGCCTTCTACAAAGTTATCCTGCGCCGGGCAGTCAGCCACCCGTACATCACCGTTGCCGTGGCCTACGCCGCGATGATCCTGGTCTTTGGCGCCGTGAGACTACCCTTCGAGTTCTTCCCGGTGACCGACGAGGGCAGTGTCTCCATCACCCTTGAGACCGGGGTGGGCACGCGGCTCGAGGAGACCGACAGCCTGGTTCGGGAGATCGAGCGGCGACTTCTGGACGAAAGCCGGTATCCGGCGATCGAGCACGTCACTTCGGTGGTCGGGTCGCAAAGTTCGGGCATGTTCGGCGCCGGGAGCGTTGGCGGCCAGTACGCCCAGATGCAGATCACCATGAAACGCCTGCGCGAGCGTCGGAAGGCCGGCCTGGACAGCGACCAAGAGCTGGCCAGTCGGCTGCGCGAGGACCTCGCTGATTTGCCCGGGGTGATCCTAAAGGTCACCGCCGGCGGAGGGTTTGGTCCCGTCGGCGCGGACGTGGAGCTGAATATCCTTTGCGAGGACAGCGATCAGCTTGCCCGCACCTCCACCGACCTGATGCACAGGGTTGCTCAAATCCCCGGCCTGCGTTACGTTGACCTGTCTGCGAAGCCCGGTCGTCCGGAGATCCACGCGCGCATCAACCGCCAGCGCGCAGCCGACCTGGGCATGTCCGTGGCCCAGATTGGTGCGGTGGTTCGCACGGCTTTCGAGGGGGATAACTCCGCCAAGTTCCGCGAGGAAGGCGACGAGTACGATATCCGCGTGCAGCTCATCGACTTTGATCGCGAGAGCGTGGCCGACGTCGGTAATCTTTTCATCGGGCTGACGAAGGACGACCAGCCGCTGCGACTAAGCGATGTCGCGGATGTGTACCTGAGCACCGGCCCGAGCCGGGTCGAACGCTACAACCGGCAGCGGAAGGTAACCCTCACGGCAAGCCTGGACCGGGAGATCCTGCGTTCCGGCGAAGCACAACAGGCCGTGAACGCCCTTGTGGAAGAGTGGAAGGAACCGGGGGTCGACGTCGCCTGGACAGGGTCGCTGAAGATGCAAGGTGAATCCTTCGGGTTCATAGGCCAAGCGCTCATGCTCGCGGTGATCATGGTCTACGTGGTCATGGCGATGCTCTACAACTCGCTCCTGCAGCCGCTCAATGTGATGCTCAACCTGCCCATCGCCCTGGTGGGCGCGCTGATCGCCCTGAAGCTCACCGGCAATGTGATCAGCATCGTGGCGATGATCGGCATCATCATGCTCATGGGTATCGTGGGCAAGAACGCGATCCTGCTCATCGACTTCGCCAACACTCTGCGTGCCCGAGGAATGTCGCGCTTCGAAGCCCTCACCGAGGCGGGCCCGACCCGCATGCGCCCGATCCTCATGACTACCGCCTCGACAGTGCTGGGCATCCTTCCCACTGCTCTCGCCAAGAACGAGGGCAGCGAATGGCGCTCACCCATGGCGTGGGCGGTTATCGGCGGCCTGCTCCTGTCCACCATGTTGTCGCTCCTTGTGGTCCCCGCGTCTTACTGCATCTGGGACCAGGTTGAGATCTTCTCCGGCCGGTTTGCGCGGGGCCTGGGCAGCCTGATGGCCAGCTTCCGCAATGGCCGGCGCGGAGATGGAGGCAAAGGCGAGCCCCCCGAGTCTCCCGGACCACCCGCGCTGCCCGAGCCGCCGGATGAGCCCGAACTGCCAACGGTGGACGGGCCGCCGGAACCGCCGGCACCACCAGCGCGACCGACGGTTCCGGCGCGTGGTTCCCGACCGGCGGTCCGCAAGTCCCGAAAGGCAGGCGACAAGCATTTCCGCTGATCGGGCTCTGGCTCGAGCAGACAGGAATGGGAACGCCATGCAGAAAGTCAAACTAGTCTATCTGATCGCTGACGAGGGCCTGACGGATGATGTGCTGAGCGCCCTGGAGGAGCTCGACATCCCGCACTACACGCGCTGGTCGGGCGTGGAGGGTGCGGGAAGCACCGGACCGCGCCAGGGATCGCCCATCTGGCCTGGCCTCAACGAGGTCTTCCTGCTGGCGCTGGCGCCCGAACGAGTCCAGCCGCTGGTGGATACCCTCCACGCCATACGCGACAGCTACCCGATCACGCCGGGACTGCGCTTCATCATCACCGACGCCGATTTCGTCTGATTGCCGGGGAACAACAGGCCTTGACGGCTACGGGCCGGAAGCGCGGGCGCCTGCCGTGAAACGAGACGAGCGGCAACTTGGGCTGGACCTGGAGGTCCCGGCGGCCTCCGCGGGGAAGAGTCGTCGTGCGAAGTCGCGGCGGGCGAAGAGTGACGCGCCCAACGAGCCGGGTCATTCAGGCGAGATCTCGATGATGGACGAGCCCGAACTCTCCGCCTGCGGCTTCTGTGGCCGGCGGATCACGATCCATGCGCAGGTCACCATCTGCCCGGGCTGCGGGGGCATCGTGAGCCGGCCTGACGAGGACGACTGACCGCCGCCGCAGTGCTCATCCGCGCCGCGAGATGAAGGTGTTGCCATGTCTGAGCTGCTTGCCGGATTGGCGTCCTGCAACATCACCCCACCCGTGGACAGTCCCATGGCGGGCTACGGCGCCCGCGATCACGGCTGCGAATCGGTGGAGACCCCACTGATTGCGCGGGCGCTGGTGTTCGAGCACTCCGGCAACTATGCCGTGCTGATCTGCGCGGACCTCATCAGCACACACCGCGAACTGACTACCCAGATTCGCGAGTCGGTGGCCGAGCAGACGGACATCCCGGCGGAGGCGATCATCGTCTGCGGCAGCCACACCCATTGGGGCCCGGAGATCCGGCCTTCGGGGTACATGCCCCGCGCATTGCGCGAGGCTATCTCCCAGCCCTATCTGGACTGCCTGGCGCGCACACTCGCGGGCTGTGCAGTGGAGGCCTGGCGCAAGCGCGAGCCTGCCTGCGCCGGCGCAGGGGCGGCACTCGCGGACGGGATCAGCTTCAGCCGCCGCCCGGTGCGCACCGACGGCAAGGTGGCGATGAGTCTCGTCCTGCAGCCCGAAGAGTCAGCGGTTGCGGCGCGCGAAGGTCTCAGGATGTGGCGCGCCTGGCGCAGAGGCGGCGACGGCGGCCCGCGTCTGAGCCCGCCGCTGGAGGAACTCGACGGCCTGCGTGCTGGAGTCTCCGACCCCGAGGCCCCGCTGCTCAAGGTGCTGTGCCGCGACGGAAAGCCCCTGGCGGGACTGGCCAACTTCGCCTGCCACCCGGTTGTGGGCGGCGAGGACAACTTCTACGCGATCTCGCCGGACTACCCCGGTGAGGCTCGTGGCGCTTTCGAGCAAGTGGTGGGCGCTCCTTTGGCCTTTTCGCTGGGATGCGCGGGGAATCAGGTCCCGGCGTGGCGCGGGGGCGACAGCCGCGAACGAGTGGGCAGGTCACTCGGGGCGGCGCTGACCCGGGCGTGGTACCAGATTCGCGGTTGCGCGAGTGATGCGCCCGTCGCCACGGCGGTCGAGAACGTGATGCTCCCGCTCAAGCCCTTGCCGGATCTCGAGGAAGCCCGGGCCGCCCTCGCCGCCTGCGAAGACCCCGAAAGCCCGGCCGCCTGCGGCCACCGGCAGCAGGTAGCGATGGCCGAGAAGTACCAGGATGCTCCGGGCATCGAGACCCAGGTCTGGGCCTGCCGGGTCGGGGACTGGGCCGCTGTTGCGTTGCCCGGTGAAATCATGGTGGAGATCGGCCTGCAGATCAAGCAGCGCTCGCCCTTCGCGTCCACCGCGATTATCACTTGCGCGTATGACTCCATCGGCTACGTGTCCACAGACAAAGCCCACGATGAGGGCGGCTACGAGCCCGAATGGAGTCCGGCCGGCATGGGCGCTGAGAGGGTCCTGGTCGACGCGGGAAGCCGCCTGCTTTCCGCCCTTGCTGGCGCCTGAAGACTGTCGGCCTCTGACTGCCCCGGCTCGTGCACGGGGCAACGCACCTAGCCGCAAGAGCAACTCCAGGGGGGCTATCTCCATGGCCAGCTGTGTGTTCGTAAGTTTCGCCGGCTATCCCTACACGCCCAGCAGCCTGTGCCCGGACAATGGGCTGGGCGTGCTGGCCGCGATACTGCGCGCCGCTGGACATGATGTCCGCGTGCTGGACTTCGGCACGGTGGACACCATGCGCCGCCTCTACCCGCCGGAACTCTCACAGCGCGCGGCGCCCATCGTCATGGAGCTCGCGTCCGACCCGAGTCGGCCGTCTCCGTCCCTGGTGCAGGAGCTGGCGACGCTTGATGCGGAGCTCGAGGCGGTTCAGGCGAAGGTGACGCAGGAGTTGGCGAGGGAGATCGCCGCGGAGATCAAGTCCCTCTCCCCCGCCGCCGTGGGGTTCAAGCTGTGGAACGGGGACGGGTTCACGGGCTCGGTCGCCATCGCCGAGGAAGTGCGAAAAGCCCTCCCCGGAGTGCCTGTTATCGCCGGCGGTCCACAGGCAACCTGGGCCGGCAACGTGATCTTCCGCTATACGGACGCCTTCGATGCAGTGGTCACCGGCGAGGCGGAAGACAAGATCGTGCAGCTTGTGGAGCAGGCGGCGAGCCGCCGAAGGATCGACCCGTCCGCGGGGGTGTCCACGGGAGCGGACGTGCCTGCCGCGCCCACTGCCTCTGTTGACCTGGGCGAGACCCCGGTCGCGCTGTACGACCCCGACGTCTACCCGGCAATGGCGGGGGACCAGAAGCTGAAGATGCTGGTGCTGGACGACAGCCGCGGCTGTCCTTTCAACTGCGCCTTCTGCATGCACTCATATGAGAGCGGACGCACGCTGAGGACGCGACCGGCCGCGCGGATTGCGGATGACATCGAGCAGCTCATGTCCTCCACAGGCGTTCGCGCTTTCCGGTTCGCGGGCTCATCCACGCCCGGTCGCCTGATGGGTGAACTCGCCGCTGAGATCAGCCGGCGGGGCATCGATGTTGCGTACACCAGCTTCGCGCATTTCAGAACCACCGAACCGGACCACTACCACCGAATGCACGCGTCAGGGCTGAAGTCCCTGTTCTTCGGCCTCGAGACGGGGTCGCCAGAATTGCTGAGACGGGCATGTGGGAAGGCTGTACAGCTTGAGGATGTCCGCCGCGCCGTGCTCCTTGCGAAAGAGGCCGGCATCAGGACGGTCTGCAGCATGATCGTCCCCATGCCCTTCGAAACCGAGGAGACCCTGGCCGAGAGCCTGCGCCTACTTCTGGAACTGCGCCCTGACTCCGTGCCGATTCAGTTCCCGGGCCTGCTGCCGGGTACGCGCTGGTTCGACGAGGCCCAGTCCTTCGGATTCGCGATGGACAGGGAGCACTACATCGAGCAGCATCTGGACTACAAGTTCAAGATGCTGTTCCCGCCGGCTTTCTGGAAGGCGCCCGGCTACACGGTCAATGGGATGAGCTTCCGCGAGTTCACGGCAATCACAGCGCGGTTTGCTGGGCAGCTTGAGGCCGAGGGGATCCTGACCGGAGTGCCGGATGAGATGATGCTGATGGCGGACCTGGCGGGGATTGCGCCGCGCCAGTTCCGAGACATGGCGCGACTGTGGTGCAGCACAGGGCAGGCGGACGCCCTGCAGCAGTTCGTCGCCAGCTACAACCGAGCCGCCACCGTCTGACAGGCTGCACGGCAGATCCCGCGGGTCACTGGCCCGGGCGCGGCTCCGGCTGGCCGCAGGCACGGCGCGCTTCGGACATCAGCCGCCGAACGGGGTCCAGCAGGTCGCTGATATTGAAGGGCTTGGGCACCAGCGCGTCCTCGGGGCCCTCCTCCGAGACATTGTAGCCCGACACCAGCACTACCGGAACGCTCGGGGCCGTGCGCTTCACCCTCTCGGCAAGCGCACGC
>JAGPGE010000185.1:4631-9273 GCA_018056145.1 Armatimonadota bacterium | reverse complement strand
CCGGCGCCGTTGTCGTACGCGCTGAGTGAAGGAGGCGCCAATGCCCACGATCCACCTCGCATTCGGCCCACAATGGACGCTGGAAGCCACCGCCCCGTGGTCAGTCAGTGCGGGAGAGTCCGGTCCGCTGGTGATGGAGCGGACTGGAGCTCCGTCCGGTCAGGGCGCCTTCGCGCGGGCCCAGTACTCGGCGCCAGTTTTCAACGCCCCGGTGAGAAGGCTCGTGCGGCTCCGGATCGAGTGCGTGGCGCCCTTTGCCCATTCAGGCGAATCCGCGCGAGCGCGTTGTCAGGTTCTCACCGACGGCACGGTGGCCTGGAGCGAGTGGATCTCCACGGACGGAGGGCAGTCGGGCTATCACGAAGCTGAGTTCAGCACGCCCGGAGGGGGGCACATCCTGGTCGAACTCCGCGTGGAAGATGCGGACGGGACGGCAGGCCCGATGCGGGTCGAGTGGTCGCAGCTGCGGCTGGAACTGCCGGGCTTCGGTGAAGAGCCCGAACCGTGGCCACCGCAGTGACCGGCGGTTCAGACCGGGGAAACTGCCAGACTATGCGAGCAGGCGCAGGATGACAGACACCGCTGACTGAGACACCACAGCCGCCCCGAGGAAAGCGAAGAGGAACCTGCCTGCGCCCAGTTTCGCCGGCGCATACGCTCGCGCCATTCCCCAGGCATGGCCGCCGACGCAGAGCATTGTCCCCAGCGTCCAGGCCGCGATTGCCAGCCAGGTGCCGACGGTTGCCTGGTCCAGCCGGAGCAGATTGGGGAAGCGGTCGGGATCGATGGGCAGGCCGTCCACCACAAGGGGTCGCAGCAGGGCCACCAGAACGAGCAGCGGGAGGACCGTCGCTCGAGCCCACAAAGCAGCCTCAACCTGGCGCGCGAAGCCGGCCCAGGGACAGGCCAGCGCGGTCACCGCGAACACCGCCAGGAACGGGACGAGAGTGTCGAGCAAAGCCATCGGCCACCGGTGGGGCACCGTCGGCGCGTATACTGCAACGAGCCAACCGGTTCGAAGGCCGGTGACCAGGTGCAGCGCCGCGATGGCCACCTGCAATAGCACCAGGCCAACAGTGGCTTGGGTTCGCACGCGGCCGCCCCCTCAGTCGTCAGCGGTCAGCCCGCGCTGAGGCACAGGCAGGCGAATGGTCATGGTTGTCCCGGCGCCCACCCGGCTGTCCACCTCGAGGCTCCCCCCGTGTTCCTCCTCAACGATCCGCCGCGTCGAATGAAGCCCCAGGCCTGTTCCGGTGGCCTTGGTCGTGAAGAACGGCTCGAAGAGCTGCGCTTGGATGTCCTCCGGGATGCCGGGGCCATTATCAGTGACTTCCAGCAGTGCCTCGTGGTCCTCCAGCGTTGTGGCGATGATGACCCTTGCATTCTCCTGCTTGTCCAGGGCGTCGGCAGCGTTGAGGATCAGGTTCAGCAGCGCCCGCTCCATCTGCGGCGGGTCGAGACGCAGTTGCGGTAGATTGTCGGCGAGGCGAAGCTCAATCGCGATGCCCCGGTGGATCAGCTCGGTCCGGACCAGTGTGAGAGTACTGTCCACAATCGGGTTCAGGTCTCCGAGTTCCAGCACCACGTCGGATGCGCGGGAGAAGGCCAGCAGGCGCTGAACCATGGTCTGGAGGCGCTCCATCTGTCGACCGAGCACGTCCCGCGCGCGCTCATCCACCTGTTTTCCGCTCAGCAGCAGGTCTACCAGGGGCTTGATCGGCGTGACGATATTCGCCATATCGTGGGCGATGCTGGCCGCCAGCGTACCCACCGTGGCCACGCGTTCGGAGCGGATCAGCTGATCCTGGGCCGCACGCAGATCGTCATAGGCGCTGCGCAGATCGGTGTAAAGGCGCGCGTTCTCAAGCGCGATTGCCGTCTGGGCCGAGATGCCGTTGACGAGATGGACGTCGTTCTCGCTGAAAACATGGGTTTGGGAGGATGTGTCCAAGTAGATGACGCCGATCGGCTCGCCGTGAGCGATCATCGGCGCGCAGATGGCGGAACGGATGCGCAGATCGTGGACGCTGTCGGCATCCATGAACCGGGCATCGGCGGTGGCGTCACTCGTGAGGATGGCCATGCGCTGCGACAGGGCTTGGTCCACAATGTGGGCGCTGATGCGCAGGGCTGACCCGTCTTCTCCGGGTCCGATGTTGTCTCCGCGGCGACGCACAACCCGGGGAACGGGCCGGGGTGGGTCGCCCTCGAGAAGCAGGAGTGATGCCTGCTCGGCCGGGATGACATTCATGATGCGGTCCACGGCGACGCGAAGCAGGTGCGGGACTTCGAGAATCGATCCCAGCGCAAGGGCGAAGTCGAGAAGCACCCCGAGCCTGTGCCTGGCATCGGCGCCGTCTTCCACCCCCCCGGGAGCATGGACGGCGTCCAGCGCGAAGACAATACGGGCATCGCCGCCACCTGCGCTCTCGGCTGGTTCATCGGCGACCAAGACCACCTGGTCCGCCGGGTCAGGGTCGGCGCCGGTGTCATCCATGAGTTCCAGCCGGAGCCAGGTGCGGCCAACTCGAAAGCGGTCTCCGGGGTTGAGCGGTGCGGGGGCATAGATCCGGCGGCTGCCGAGAAACGTCCCGTTTGCGCTGGCCTGGTCTTCGAGGAACCACTCGCCGGACCGCCGCACCAGGCGTGCGTGATGGCGAGAGGCTTTCAAATCGGTGGGCAGGCAGACATCATTATCGGGCTTGCGCCCGATGGTGACGGAATCGGACGTGAGAGGGAACTCCATTCCGGCGAGGTCGCCGTCGAGGACAACGACGCGCATCATCCCCGGTACCACCCACTCTCAGTAGCCTGCCGCTGGGTTCTGGCTCTCCTGGACCGGGCCCGGCAGGTCCGGCTTGTCGTCGCCGGGCGCCCTGCGCTGTATGGTCCGCGTTGACGCACCAGGAGCTCCAGAGTATATTCGACACAGAGTTCGGGTATTCTCATCTCGCGGACGGCTGCGATCATCTCCAGCGAAGCAGGGAAACGGGGCGATTATACCATGATGGGCCGAAGGCGTCGAGAACGCCGCCGTGGCTTTTCGATGGTGGAAGTGACGGTGGTTACGGGCATCCTGGCCACGCTTGCGGGGCAGTCGGGCAGCGCATACCTGCAGGCAAAGAATAAGGCCGCTGCAGACCAGTGTCTGAACAACCTCAAGCAGTTGTACTCGGCCATTCAGATGGTGGCCGACGACAATGACGGACGCCTTCCGAAGGCCTGGTTCTTCCCGTGGAAGGGCCAGCAGACCGACTCCGGCTGGCAGCTGGACCCCAATGACCCGTACAATCTGGCCAATATCGTTGCGGGCCGCAACGGCTCCATCCGGAAGCTGTTCGTCTGTCCGGCAGCGCCGGAGGCCTGGCAGAAGCTGGGCATCACCTACGTCTACAATGACACACTGGGCGGCAGGATGCTGGACTCCATTCCGAACTCGCCCAACGTCTGGCTGCTGATGGACGCCAATGTGATCAACATGGAGAAGTTTCCGGCGCCCCATATCGACGGGTACAACGTGCTCTTCTGTGACGGGCATGTGAAGTGGGTTCCGCGAGGCGCCATCGGGCAGGTGTTCCAGGCCGGGCTCATCGGCCAGCAGACCGCGCCCGGCGGCGGGGGCGGCGGTGGGAACATGGACGACATCTGGTAGTGTATGAACCCTCGAACAACGGGGGTAGGCTGCCGGGAACGGGTGGCCTACTCCCGTCCCTCCTCCACGCGCTCTGCTGCAATGCCCTTGTCGGTCTCCACAAAGCGGTAGACCTCATACCGGCCGTCGGTCCTGATTCTGAGCTGGTTCCTCTCGGTCTCCACCGACTCACGGCTTAGGCGTGCGCGTGGGTACCGGCGCGCCATGGGGTCCGGAGGGTAGCTCAGGCGCAGAGCGAGCAGCACCATGCCACCGAAGATAAGGGCGCACAGGGCATAGGCCTTGACCCGCCTCTTGCTAGGCAATACGCGCCTGCGGGGCATCTGCCAACTCATGGGGTCAATGTAGCACGGCCACCGTGTAGCGTCAACGTGCCCCGAGGGTGCGGGGTGCATTCGCCGAAAGCAGGTGGGATGTGGGCTGATGGCGAGCGGCGATCCAGCCCGGTTACTTACTGTGGTGCTGTTGGGTCCGGGCCGAGGCATTACAGCCCGCGAAGCGGGCGGCACAAGATTAGCCAGGGGTAAGGCCAGCGTAGCGGGAGGAAGCCCCTGGAATCAAGCGATCAAGAAGACCCAAGAGCCCCTGACAAGAGGCGACACAACCGCGCTGCTTGTGCCGCCCCCATTCGGGGGCTCAAGGAACCCAAGTCGGCCGCTGACCACGGGTTCCGTTTCGCTTCGCTCCACTCCACCCGTGGCTAATCTTGTTACGCCCGCTTCGCGGGCTTTGAGACCAGAGTCCCAATGGGTAGATGCGGGCACGCTCAGGCCGGCGGTCGGATGACGTGTGAGTGCCAACAGAACTGAAGTGCACCCGTTGCCTCCCGTCGTCGAGTACCTCGCGATCCACCACTTCAGGCTGGCTTGCGGGCTTCCAGCAGCACGTACGGGACATGCACGAACGCCTGCCAGTCTCCCTGCGTGCGGTCGAGTTGGTCGGCGACTGAGGAGACGCGCCGGCGGCTCTGCGGGTCGAGGGGCAGGCCCA
>JAGPGE010000185.1:0-4531 GCA_018056145.1 Armatimonadota bacterium | reverse complement strand
GGCTTGCGGGCTTCCAGCAGCACGTACGGGACATGCACGAACGCCTGCCAGTCTCCCTGCGTGCGGTCGAGTTGGTCGGCGACTGAGGAGACGCGCCGGCGGCTCTGCGGGTCGAGGGGCAGGCCCATCAGCAGCCGCGCACCGTCCGAGTTCGCGGCGCACGGTATGTTCTGCAACTCCACGCGCACATCCAGCCCCGCGCGTTCGGCCGCCCCGGGAAGCTTCCGGCCCACGTGCGGATCGGCGCCGGCCGCGAGCAGGCCCTCAAGCCACAGGTCCCGCAGAGAGATCTCCGGAGGGAACTCAATCATCCCTCCGTAGTCGGGTTCGATGGCGACCAACACGCCGCCTGGCGCCAGCACCCGCGCGGCTTCGGCGAGCGCTGCTTCGAGGTTCGCCACCCACAGGAGGGTATTCTGGCACAGGACGAGGTCAAAGCACCGACGCGAGAAAGGCAATGCAGTTGCCTCAGCCTGCACAAGGGGTCCCGTGAACAGTCCGGCAGCCGTAGCGGGGCCGACATCTCTGTCGAGCCCCACTACGAATCCGCGAGCTGGATCTGACCGCCTTCTGAGTTCAGCAGCCACATTCCCGTGGCCGCAGCCGATCTCCAGCACCCGGCGCCGCAGGGCGACGTGAACCCGGCGCAGGAGCCTGCCGCGGGGTCCGGCCAGCCAGTCGGACAGGCGGATCGCCTCGTCGAGTCGGGGCAAGCCGGGCCGTCCCGTCTGACTCATCGGCCGCCGCCGGCACAGGCACAGGCACAGGCACAGCCGGCACACGCACAGGCGCAGCCGCCGCCGCCGCCACTGCCACTGCCACTGGCCTTGGACATGCCTTCGAGCACTTCCAGCGTTACCTTGTCCACTCCGGACAGGTCAACGACGCCGTGCGCATCCAGACCGATCCGCACCGGGTCCATCTGCGCCGCGAGGCCACCCGCCACGTTCTCGCTCCAGCCGGCGAAAGATGCCGCGACGTCGCCGAAGCTGGTGCGGGATGTGTCTGGGGTAGGCAGCGAGACCTGCCCGGCGCCGCTGTCGCCGAACACAGTGCCTCGGCTCCAGGGCGGGTGGTAGTGGTACCCGTGGCTATGCCAGTAGCCGAAGTCATCCCGGTAGGTGGGGGAGACCATGAGCCATTCCAGGTTGTCGTCGGTGTGCTTCGTGCGGTCCTCAACATCGCCGATGGACTTAGCTTCCGCCCATGCCTTGGAGATGATGTAGGTGTAGTAGCTGCGGGTCTTGGCCAGGTCGAATCCCTGCATGCGCTTGACTGTGCCGTCAATCAGCTCTTTCATGGCCTTCGCGAACTTGATCTTGGCCACCGGCACTTCGCCGGCTGCGATGAGCGCCTCAATGAACGGCTGTTCGTATCCGTGGATTACCTTCCCGCTCAGCCCTGCGGCCTTGCGCCGCTCTCCGCGGGTCTCCTTGACGAAGGCCTCGTTCACTTTCAGCACCAATGGGTCGGCGCGCACCTGTTCGCAGATGCCCTTCTTCAGGAGACCAAAGAGGACGAGAGTCAGCACCTCATTCAGCGGCCGCTCGAGAATCACGGCGGCTTCGGGAGCGGTGAGCCCGCGCTTGACCCCGCCGCCCTCGACTGACGCGATCGCGGGCAAGTACTTGCCGCGCCTGCGCTTGAGGGAGCGCTCCGACAGGAACCAAAGCACTGGCAAGATGGGGATTGCGACCAGTTGCGCCACGGGGTTCACGATGAAGAACCACCCGAAGATGAGGAGCAATCCCAGGAAGCAGCTGATACCCGTTCCCTGGCTTGCGCGGAAGAACATGATCCCGAACAGGATCGCGAGGATCACGCCCCAGACGAAGCGGGTGTTCGGGTTGTCCTTCCACCACTTGATGAGCAGGTCCCACTTGCTCATGGTGACGACGCGGCTCATCCCGCGCTTCGGGAAGGACAGTGCGACCATATTGGGGCCGTCAATGCGGGCTGCGGGCATGAACCATGCGGCCAGCGTCTTTGTGTCGGTAACCGCCTTGCTGGTGAAGTTCAGGCCCTGGTGCAGTATTTCCTCGGGCTTGATGTCTTTCGGCAGGTAGACCATGATCCCGAGTTTTGTGGTGCCCTGTACGTATTGGGAACCAAACCAGGTGGGCGTGATCTTCAGCGATGCGTAGTCCGGGCGGGTGGTGTCCTGGTAGACCCGATTAGGCATGGTGCAGCGGAACAGGAAGGTCCCGCGCTGGCCAGGCTGGATGGTTCCGGCGCCCAGTGGGACCGCAACGCCGATGGGGATATAGTCAGACGTCTCGATCCCCGTGCAGTCGTACTTCCGCCCGGATGCGTCGATGACAGCGGCTTCCATGTTGCTGATGTCGTAGTCCCGGTCGGGCAAGCCCACATCCACGAAGTCGATGGGATGGGCGCCGGGCGCGCACTCGAAAAGGATATCGTAGAACAACTCCACCGACGCGTCCGGGTTGACCGTGACGGCGAAGGTCATTTCGGGGATTGAGAACAGGTAGTCCTGTGCCGCGCAACTGGCGCAGAGGGCAAGCAGGCACAGGGCCAGGAGCACGCCGGCCCGGGCGGAGATGTCGGGCTTCATCATTCAGTCTCAGCCTCCGGTGAATCGTCGCTCCAACCGGCCGGGTCTTCCGGCGGCCAGGCATCGCAGATCGGCAGGTCCGGGCAGGCGGCGCTCTGACTCGGCGCCTCCACCTGCTCGCGGTACCGGGTGAAGCACGGGCTGCTCCAGATATCCTGCCAGGTCTGCTTCAGGATGTTCCCGGCGCATGTCCGCCGCCCACGCGCCGGGAAAACGGACCCGTCCGGCTCCACGCGCACGGCCACATCGCTTCCCGCCCGGGGCCCGGCGATCACGTGGGTCGCAAGGTCAAGATGCGGATCGAACTTGACCGGCGGCTGCCAGATGATGCGCCGGCCGTAATCCTCGGCGGCTTCGAACACTGTGGTGGCGGCCTGGGGCAATGCTCTCGCCGGGAGAGCGCCCGCCGCATCGGCTTCTTCCTCGCCGTCCAGACACGCGAGGGCGAAGAACCAGATGTCCGTGACATCGCGCTCCGCAATGAACTCCACCATCTCATCCAGCTCACCAAGTGTCCGGTCGGTGATGGGGCACTGGGCGATGGGGCACAACTCCAGTTCGCGGCACATATTCCACGTGGCCTGCACCCGGGCGAAGTCTCCCTCGGCACGAACCATCTCCTCGTGCTCCACCGGGTCTGCCGAAGCGAACACCAGCGCGAGATAGTCCAGGCCCGCGAAAGCCATCTCCTTCAGGACCCCCGAGGGCACCCAACTCGCGATGGCGCGCACGCCCGCGATCATCCCTAGGTCCTCGGTGAACTCCACCGTCCGCACCAGGGCGGCCGGGTCGGTCTCGGGATTGACCACGATATTCACCTGGGGGATCGCCGCGTCCCACAGGCTCCGCAGGATCGCCTGCATCTGGTCAATGCTGCCCATGGTGATGTCGGCACTATACGGCGACGCGAGTTTCCTGCCATCCGCACCCAGATCGGCGCCAACCAGGTTGGTGACCGGGTAGTCCGAACGACGGGCCGTCAAGTCCGCCACGAGAGCCCGGACGCGTTCGAAGTCAGCGCGAACCAGCGCATCTGTAGCGCCGGCGAACCGGGCCTTGACCGACTGGATGATGCCCTCCTCCGGGTGTCCGGCCAGCACCCCGTGGGCCATCAGCACACCCACTGGGGACAGGTGCGCGGCCTCGGCGGCGTTGGCGAGAAGCATGCCGCCGCCATCCGGGTCCACGCGCAGGTGAAAACGCGTGGGCGTCTCGCCCTCGAGCACCATGAAATGGTGCAGACCGGGCGCGACCGTCCCCTCGTCGGCCCTCTTGCCTGGGTCCTGGTTCATGCGCGGCTCAATCCTCCCGTTTTTCCGGGGCATCAGACGTGGGCGCACCAACTGCCCCCGCAAGATCCCTCTCAAGCTCCTGCCGCCTCAGTGGACAGCCTCCCCCGCATACCTGCAGGTCCTCACAGTTCCAGCATTTCTCCGGCAGTCCTGCCTCCCGTGGGGCCTCGCGCCTCATGCGGATCGCGCGGAACAGATCGCTCTCCCAGATGCACTCCCAGCCATCGCGCAGGAGATTGCCCGCCGGCTCGTAGTACGACTGGCAGGGCAGCACGTCGCCGTTGGGTTCCACGCAGACCGAATACTCCGCTGCATTGCAGCACTTGGGCCCGAGCCCCAACTCCAGAGGCGACAGGCGGCAGTACTCCGTGGGAGTGTACCACAGCATCCGCATGTCATTGACCCGCGCGAATTCCATCAAGTCCGCCAGCACCGGCACGACCTCGACTTCGCGCAGCCCCGCCGGGTTGCACCGGCCCGATCCCGAACAGATCATGCTGTTCACCGCGAAGGTCCGCACGCCGAGGTCACGCACCAAGGAGAGGGTCTCCAGTATGTGCCCGCAATTGTCGCGGGTCAGCGTGGTGTTGGTGATGGTGTGCAGCCCTGCAGACAGGCAATTGCGGATGCCCTCAACCGTCTCCGCATGGGCATTGGCCTGGAC
>JAGPGE010000184.1 GCA_018056145.1 Armatimonadota bacterium | reverse complement strand
CTTCGCCCACCAGCCGGCGCCGTCGATTTCGGCGGCCTCGTATAGTTGATCGGGCACGTTCTGCAGGCCCGCCAGGTAAAGGATGCAGTTGTAGCCGCCCACGCCGACCCACAAGCCCAGGATGATGAGGGCAGGCTTGGCCCAGAGCGGATCTCCTAGCCAATTGGGGGGATGGGTTATGCCCGCGAGTTGCAGAAGCTGGTTGAGCAGGCCATCCTCCGCATTGTAAAGCCACTTCCAAAGAACCGCCACGGCGGCCGATGAGCAGACGGTGGGGATGAAGTAGATGGTGCGCATGGCCACGATGCCGCGCAGCTTTTCGTTCATGAGGAGCGCGGTGAAGAAAGACATCGCCATCCCGATAGGCACGCCGAGCATGAGGAAGGCGGTGTTGTACATGAAGTACCAGAAGTACCCGTCATTGGCGACGGTCGCACCGGTGTCCGGGTCGCGGTGGAAGCCCAGGATCTCCACGTAATTGCGCAGGCCCTCGAAGTGGATGCCCTCCCAGGATTCGATGGCCCTCCAGCGGCAGAATGACAGGGCAAGTGCCGCGAGCACCGGGACCGCGGTGAGCAGCAGGAAGCCCAACATGTTCGGCAGGAGGAAGGCATAGGCTTCCACGTAGCCGCGCCAACGCGATGGCGGGCGTGATGGGGATCCGCGGGGATGGTTGGCGCTGCTCGTGTTATGGGGTTGGATCATGGGCCTGATACATGGATGGCGTTTCGCGGCCGCATCATTATAGCACGGGATCGGGACGGCGGAAGGAGGAAGACGCAGGGGCCGATAGTCGGGCTGCCGGCCCCGATGTTGTCTGCTAGTCGAAGCGCCTACTGGGGCTTGGCGATCCCGCGCGTGATGGTCCTGGGTGCGGTTGGTGCCGGCTGGGTCGTCGCTTCCCCCGATGTGGTTGAGCCCAGCGACCGGCCCGACATGCTGTCCTCGTAGGCGATGCCCCCGTCCTCGTATATCCAGGTGATGGTCTGGAAGACGAAGGACACCTCCTCGTATGGTGGCAAGCTGGCTGTCGCCGGGTCCAGCACGTTGGGCAGGTACTGGCGTACCGACGAGACTCGCCCATTCGAGAACCGCAGCGTGTAGTAGTTGCTCATGGTGCCGTCGGGTTTGGTTCTATAGAAGCGTATGGTTCCCTCGACCACCTCGTTGTGGGTCAGGGCTTTGGCGAGCAGCGGCGATGACTTGTCGATGCGCTTGGTGATGACGATCGGATCGTAGGTCCGGCGTCCGGTGGCCATGCCCGTCGCCACGTCTCGGGGACTGGCGACGCCCATGGTGAGAGAGAGCACCTCGATCGTGCCTTCGCGCCCCGGCGACATGACCGGGCTCTCTCCCCGAATGTCCTCGCCATTGGCTTTCAGCCACAGCGCAGCCGATTGCGCGGCGAGTGTCGGGACTGAGAATAGCAGCACAAGAACAAGGGAACTGGAAATGTACCTCGCAGTTGCGTTCATCAGGACCACTCTCCCGGCGCCGGCCACCGAGGGCGGCGCCTTGTCCTTTGACCCGTTCGCGGTGGCATTCGCCAGCCGCGTAACGTAACTATGTACCCCGGTCTGAAGTGCTTCATGCAGGCGCGGCGCCGGTGGGTCAAGGGAGCAGGCGCACGCCGGTGCCGGTGGCGAAGCCCACAATGATCCAGGCGCAGCCGATGGCGGCCTCGCCGACGATGAGCCCCAGGAAGAGGGAACGGGCCTGCTGGTAGGTTCGCGCGCCGCCGTAGCGTAGGATGAGGGACTTGCAGGCCCAGGCAATGAGGATGGAGAGCCATTGCTCTTCCATGACGCTGCCCAGGAGCAAGCCGGCGGGGTGAAGGGGCCACCACAGGAAGGTTGCGCGCAGATAGCTGAGCCCCAGGAAGGCGCCGGCCCCCACGGCCATGAAGGCATAGCTGGTGGGGTCGGGGCCCTGGGGCAGGGCGATGAACCGCGAGGCCACGTCGAAGGGCGCCTTGGACCAGTTGAGGTATGAAAGGGCCTGCAGGGCGTACGCGCCTTTGGTGTATGCAAGCAGCAGGTGTGCCCACCAGGCCACCGCAAGGCCAATGACCACGGCGATGGCCTGCGCGGCGATCAGAGACTGGCGCGGCGTGCTTGTCTCCTCGGCAAGCTTGAAGTTGTTGAGATAGTGCGGCATCAGCATTTCGCGGTAGTAGTAGGTGAAGACCTGCGAGGGTAGGCGCAGGAGGGCGATGTCGCGCGCCGAGAAGCTGCGGGTGCCGATGCAGGAGAACAGGTAGTCATCCGGGCGGAAGCTAATGGGGATGAAGAGGTTGCCGGTGTTCGATGTGAGCCAGCTTGCGGCCAGGCAGAGGGCGGCGTAAGCCGCGAAGAACCAGACTGCGACCGGCACGGACAGGCCAGCGTGGTTCGCGAGCAGAACCAGCAGCGCAAGGCCCGCGAGACCGCCGAAGATGGCCCACGAGTAGGGGAGGCCGTCCGGGTTCTCCTTACTGCCGGACAAGGCAGCCTGCCAGGCCTTGCGCAGATGCGGGCGAGCCACCCAGACGATGGAGATTACCAGCGCCAGGTAGGAGCCCATGTCCTGGTAGCTGGAAAACTCCTTGGCTGCATAGCCGGAGTACATGGACTGCATCTGTAGACCCAGCGCGGCGAAGGCGACGGCCTGGAGTTTCGCGATGATGTAGAAGACCCAGACTGAAAGCGCAACTTCGGTGGTGAGCAGAAAGCTGAAGCCCACCACTGAGGGGAAGATCGCCAGCAGAATCGGGTTGGCGGCGTTCCAGGGCAGGCCATCAAACCGCAGGGCGTTATTGTAGTAGTATGGGTAAACCACCGAGACTTTGGGGACGGTCGGGTTGTAACTACTCAGCCCAGTGATGCCGTAAAGTACGAAGACGATGGCAAAGCCGATCCACATGAGCCGGTCGCCCAGGAAACGGTTGAGCGCCCGTCCGGGTTCGGGCGCCTCAATCATCGCCAGGGGCAATTGGACGTGGGGGAAGGTCATGCGTTCGCGGTGTATCCACTGGGAGCGGATCAGCACGGCGGCGCACAGCAGGACCCAGTAGATCAGGAGCGCCAGGACCGACCAGGCGATGATCGGGCCGGCCCAGGCAGCCCACGGGATGCCCTCGCCCGGGGGCGCACCGTCGTAGAACCAGCGGATCGCCTGGTCATCCACGGGCACGAGCCAGTCTGGGATGAGCGGAAAGAGTGTCTCCTCCCACTTGTTCTCGGGCGATGCGTACTGGCGCAGCGCGGGCAGTACGGGCACTAGGAAGCGCATAAAGCCCGACGAGGGCAGGCCGGATGAGATCGCGGTCATCGCCCAGACCAGCACCAGTTCCCGGGTGCCCAGGAGCCGGGAGCGCCCGAAAAGCCGGCCCAGAACGGGGTTGACCAGCGCCGTCAGCAGGAACAGGACGAAGGTGGCGGCCACCGGAACGTGGTGGCTGGCCATGTAACTGCCCTGGATGAAATAGTCATTATAGGGGGTTACGCCAACGAGTACCGCGAGCAGAATGGCCCCGAGGATGACCGCACGACCGAGACTTCTGCTTGTCTCAGGGTGTTTGTCGTTCTTTCCATCGTTCATAGGCTCTGCCGGACAAGGGAGGTCCTGCCCCACCGGAGGGACAATACACCATGGCCGAGAGTCTGTAAAGCACAGGACGCCGCTGTCCGGGAGTTGGTCCCATGGCCCGTCCAATTCTGCCGCTGATCTGCGCCCTCGCGGGGTGCATCGTCTTCGCCCAGGATTCGCCGCCCCTGCTGACACACTCGCGCGCCTGGGTGAACGCCCGGATCGCCTCCATGCTTGCGGTGGATGATGCCTACCTTTGGCACGAAGTCCTGGGCGGCCGGGCGATCCACCAGAATAGCTCTACGAACCCGCCCACAACGCCCTTGGAGGGCAATTTTCACACGCAGCAACAGGCGCAGTTCGCTCTGGTGAAGATGAGCATCTACGACTTGGGCGGGCGGACCGAGAAGCGACATCTGGATGATGCTCGGGATCTGCTCACGTGGGTTGTGCTCAACGGGTGGGACCCCGCCCAGAGGCAGTTCTACTTGAAGTACAATGATCGCTCGCAGCAGTGGGATCGGAGCTTCCACCCCGCGTTCAACATGATCAACGTGGCAGGTCTGCTGCGCTACAACACGTACCGTTCCGAGCCCACCTTCGTCGAGGCGGCCGAGAATGTGCTCGCGCGCATCGTGGAGACGGATTCCTTCAGGCCGGACAGACCGAAGGCGCTCTATGACACGGGCTACCTAGCGCTGATGATGCTCGAGGCCTATGACGCCACCCATGAGCAGCGGTTCGTGGACTGGGCGCGGCAGCTGGTGGACCTGGGGCATGAGGCAATGTGGGATGATGGGATCGGCGGATGGTTCCACGCGGGGTATCCCGGGGTGGAGGTCCCGAAACATACCACCAAGCTAACGCACGTGAACTCGAACATGGCCCAGGCCTGCCTGCGGCTGTATCTTTGCGGGCAGGGCGAACGGTTCCGCGAGCGCGGTATCGCGGCCATGGAGTTCCTGGGCAAGCACCTGAGATCGGCGGACGGCGGCTGGTATCGGCACACGAACCGGGACGGGTCAGACCCGACGTTGCCGCCGATTGTGGGAGATGGCGGCACGACGGAGCCCGGCACGCCCTGTGTGTACGACCGCATGGCCCAGATGATCGTGGCTTGCTGCCTGGCGTACCGGGCAGCCGAAGACAGGAAGTACCTGACCTGGATCGACGAAACCCTGGACAAGATGGAGAAGACCCACCTGCTCGTCTACCCTGCAGGGGTCAACTACGGGTACATGGGGAAGGACTGGTCGCAGAACACCTGGTGCCACCTGTGGGGCCTGAAGGCGATGATTGCCGTCTCGCGACTGTGGGAAGACAAAGGCTGATGCCGCTGAGTTGACGGAAGGAACACACTCAAGCATGACCAGTGAGCGCGTGTCGTACGACACCTACCGCCCCGTGTATCCCACCCCTGCGGGGCTGATTACCTCGGTTGACGCAGACGGCCGGCCGAATATCATCACCCTCGGCGAAGTGTTCAACATCAGCATTCGCCAGCCCGTGATCTGCGGGGTGGCGATTCGGCCCGCAACGTACTCCCACGGGCTGATTTCGGCGCAGGGCGATTACGTGATCAACCTGCCCACGGGAGACATGCTGGACAAGGTCTGGGCGTGCGGACAGGTGTCCGGGCGCGACGCGGACAAGTTCGCGCAGACCGGGCTAACGCCGCTGCCGGCCACGCACGTGAAGCCGCCGCTGATCGCCGAGTGCCCGGTGAACATCGAGTGCAAGGTGGTGGGCATCCAGACCATCGGCGACCACGACCTGTTCCTGGGCGAAGTGCGGATGGTGCACGTCTCGCCCGGGATACTCGGCCCGGACGGGAAGATCGACCCGGCGAAAATGAGTACGGTGATCATGGCCGGGATGGGGTTCTTCGACCTTGGCAAACGGCTGGATGTCTGAGCGTCAGACCTGGATCGGGTACTTGCCGAACTCCTCCACCGCGGCCAGCATGGCGCGGTAGTTGTCGATGGGCACGTACTCGGTGACGCTGTTGCTGCTGCTCACCACGTACCCGCCGCCGGGCGCGCAGTCACGGATGCGGCTCCGCACCTCCTCACGCACTTCCTGGGGCGTGCCGCGGGTGAGGGTGTAGCCCAGGTCGATATTGCCGATGATGCAGACCCGCCCTGCGAGGTGGCGCTTTGCCTCGACGATGTCCATCGCTTTGGGCTCGATGGGGTGCAGGGCGTGGATGCCGCAGGCCACCAGGTCGTCGATGACCTGCCACAGGTTGCCGTCGGAGTGGAACACGAAGGCGCGCGGCGGATTGCAGGAGCGGCACAGGTCGGCGATTCGGGCATACCACGGGAACAGGCGCTTGCGCAGAAACTCGGGCGAGACCATGGTCCCGGTGTAGTAGGCCAGGTCGTCGCCGAGCCAGACGAAACGCACCCGGTCGTGCTCGAAGGCCCGGCGCAGGAACTCGTAGTAGATCTCGCCGGTTCGGTCGATGAGCCGGGCCACAAGGTCGGGGTCTTCAAGAAGCGCGAAGCTGAAGGCTTCGAAGCCCATGAGCATCCAGGCGCGTTCGAAGATGCCGCCGCCTTTCAGGCTCGTGGCCAGTTGCATCTCCGGCGGAGTGATGTCGGAGGCGATCTCGATCCAGTCATACGTTGCTTCTGCGGGGTCGGGCCAGGGGAAATGCTCGAAGTCGTCTTCAGTGCGAATGATACCCTCATGCGCCATGGCCCATTTGCGCTGGCGCTCCTCGGGTGAACCCGCCGCGTATGCGTGACGCGTGGCGACCCAGTGTTCCGTATAGGCGAGGGTTGGCGCGACGCGGATGAAGTCGTAGCCGGCATTCCAGTGGAACTCGATGTCGGCCTCGATGTAGCCGCGCGGATCGGCAGAGATGGATGGCAGGGGCCGTCCGAGAAACGCTTCCTTGATGAAATCCTCGCACTTGAGTTCGGCGGTCGGGACGCGGTCGGGAATGCCGCACATGAGGGCGGTGTGCAGGCGAGTGAAATCAGGCTGCATCGACACAGTGAGACCTCCCAGCGAGACATCCGGGACTCTGACCGGTTGAGGTGAACCAGTCATGACAAGGCGACATTTCATTGGGGCGACGGCGGTAGGACTCGCGGCGACCCAGGCGGGCATCGGCGGAGCGCAGGAAGCAACGCGCAGGCCCAATATCCTGCTGCTGATGACCGACCAGCACAGGGCGGACTGCGTGGGCGCCGACGGGAACCCTCACATCCATACTCCAAACCTGGACCGCATCGCCCGTGAGGGTGTTCTCTTCCGGTGCGCCTATTCCTCCACGCCAAGCTGCACCCCGGCGCGTTCCGGCCTGCTGACGGGCATGTCTCCCTGGGGCCACGGGATGCTGGGGTATGGCCGGGTCGGGTACGAGTACCCGAACGAGATGCCGCGGATGCTGCGCGAGGCCGGCTACTACACCACCGGCATCGGCAAGATGCACTGGTTCCCTCAGCGCAACCTTCACGGATTTCACCAGACGATCCTGGATGAGTCCGGACGCTCTGAAACCGCGGGGTTCGTGAGCGACTACCGGCAGTGGTTCCGCGAGCATGCGCCGGACCTGAACCCGGATGCCACCGGCATCGGGTGGAATGACTACCAGGCGGGAGTCTACAAGCTGCCCGAGGAACTACACCCCACGCGCTGGACCGGGGACACCGCGGTGGACTTCCTGGAAGCGTATGACCGTGCGGAACCCTTCTATCTCAAGGTGTCTTTCGCCCGGCCCCACAGCCCGTATGACCCGCCACAGCGGTTCATGGACCAGTACGCCGACGCCCCGGTGCTCCCGGCGGTTATTGGTGACTGGGCGGAACGCAATGCCATGCGCGGCGTCGACGTTCCCAAAGACACTCCGCGCGGAGACCTCGGCGTGGAGCAGATGCTGCAGTCGCGGAGAGCGTACTACGGCAGCGTGAGCTTCATCGACGAGCAGATTGGCCGAATCCTCGCGGTCCTGGAGGCCCGGGGAATGCTGGACAGCACTTTGATCGCGTTCACAGCGGACCATGGGGACATGCTGGGCGACCACCACCTGTGGCGGAAGACCTACGCCTATGAGGGGTCGGCGCGCATTCCCATGTTGCTGCGCTGGCCCGAGGGAATCGATGCCCCGCGTGGCAGGACGCTGGCACACCCGGTTGAACTGCGGGATCTGCTGCCGACTTTCCTCGAAGCCGCGGGCAGCGACGTGGACCCCGCGCGGTTCGACGGGAAGAGCCTGCTGGGACCGGTCATGGGGAAGGATCAGGACTGGCGCGAGACCATTGACCTGGAACATAGCACATGCTATTGGCCGGAGAACTACTGGAACGCGCTGACGGACGGAAAGACGAAATACGTTTACTACGCGGCAACAGGCAAGCAGGAGCTGTTCGACCTGGCGAACGATCCGGGCGAACTGCACGATCTCGCAGATGACCCGGAGCATGCGGGTACAGTCGCGGCCTGGCGCCAGCGCATGGTCGCACACCTTTCCGAGCGCGGCGAGCCCTTCGTGGTCAACGGCGACCTGGGTGTCCGGCCGAAGCCCATTCTGTACGGCCCCAACTACCCCGGGTCGCACGAGTAGGCGTCACGGCTGCCAGTCGGGCGCAAGCTCCCGGGCGGCGGCCGCGAGTATCTCATCCAGCGCCCGGCACAGGTCATCGGATGGCGGCTCGGGCAGGTGCGTGGCGAGTAGTTCCTGCTTGCGCGCGCGGCAGCGGTCTTCGGTGCTCAGCGCGCCGCCGTCCAACCAGGCCTGGTAGAAGTCCCGGTCCAGGAGTCGCGGGAACCACAGTTGCCGCCTAAAGTTCATCGCGGTATGGTCGCGATCCACGAAGCTGCCCCCCGGGCCGACTTCGATGGATTCCTCCACGGCGAAGGCCCCGTCGCTGAAGTCCACCTCACGCAAAACGCTCTCCACGAAGCCGATGACCTCGTCCTGGAAGACAAGCATGTCCAAGGATGATGCCTGGTCTACGCCGGAGATACCCATGTGGCCGAAGATGTCGGCTCCGGCGGCGGCCCCGAGCATGAGGGTCAACCCGGTCTCCAGGCCCGCCTGGGCATCCACGCGCTTTGAGTCCGTCAGCCCCACGTTGATGTACACCGGCAGGCCGTAGTGCTTGCCCATCTCGGTCATTGCAACGCCCATGATCGCCTGCTCGGGCCCGGCGAAGATGAGTTGCGTGGTGCCCATGTCGAAGGCATGGGGGATGCCGCCGTAACAGACGGGCATGCCGGGGCGAATCAGTTGGGTAATGCAGATGCCTGCCAGGATCTCGGCGTTCTCCTGTGCGAGCGTGGCCGCGATGGTGCACGGCGCCGACAAACCCATCTGCGCCATGGGCCCTACCGGTACGGGGAGGTTGAGGCGCGCGGTCTCGAAGAGCAGGTCCACGCCGTTGAACGGGAAGCGCAGGGGACTGATGGGCTCGAGAAACGGGTAGCAGACCGGAAACTGCGCCGCTCGGGCCTCATCTCCGCGCAGGGCGATCATCATCTCGTTGATGTATCGGGCTGAGGCGCGGTCGTGGTACCAGAATGTCACGGGCTTGGTGGTCTGGCGGAGCATCCGGGCGAGCACCGCGATGCAGCGAACCGGCGCGGGAACGTCGGCCGGGTCAGACATGGCACCCACAATGTTGATGTGCTCCAGCGCATCCCCAATGCGCGAGGCGGTCTCAGCGTCTGCGAGAGTGGCATAGCGCCGCTTGCCGCCCGGTTCTTCCACCCACGACGCCTCACCCGCGATGCTGTTGT
>JAGPGE010000183.1 GCA_018056145.1 Armatimonadota bacterium | reverse complement strand
GGTCTGCATGGAGCACTGTGCATTCACGGCAGGGACCTCCCGGAACGGCTCTATGGCTCGCTACCAGGCTATTCCAAGGTCCCTGCCGCTTCGCCTCCTCCAAGTTTGTGCATAGGGCGGGCTAGCCACACCTTTCGTGGGTGCCGCCGATCTCGTGGGACATGAGTTGTGCCCAAACCGTGTCTTCCGTGTCCACAGACCCCGTCCGGGGCGGCAGAGGGACGAGAAGGGAGCATATATCCCGCTCATTCCCCCTGCCAACGGCCGATTGTGTGGCAGATCTGTGATGGAGAGTATGTCTGTAAGCCGGATTATGGGGTCGATTTGGCGCCTGGCTTCGGGGTTGAGAAGGGCCGAATGAGACCATAAGTCTGCAACAAGTCCCGTCAACGGATGCGACGGTCTGACGAGGTCTCGAATGACGCCCAGAACGGGCGATGGGACCATAAGCGATAGTACGCGCCGTGGGCGCGTCTCTGCGTCCACGGAGGCGGTAGTTCGCTGGCAATGCCGATGGCACCTGCCGGGCCGGAAGCTCCCATCGCTTCCCGGCCCACGGTCGTTCGTGCGTTCAGTTGCGCGTCGCGCCTGGGTACGGCTGCTTCACTTCGCCGTACTCCAGTGCCAAGGGCGCCGGGGGAGTGACCGCGTGGATCATGTGTCGGTATTCGCTCATGCCCCAAGGGTTGTCGATGTACGTCGAACCCCGCTGGATGATGGCCGTATGCTGCGGGCTCGTGCCGCGAAGGTGGCTCCACAGGTACGCGCGGTTGTCCAACGTCGACTATTTCTCCGGAAGGGAGTTCTAGTTGTCGCTGATCACGCGGTAGAGGTTCGAGCCCAGCGTGTACCAGCGCACGCGCGGGGAGTTCGACTGGGTCGCGCCGTTGGTGATGGTCACGGCGTTGTCCCCCGCCACGCCGGGCATCAGCAGTCGCACGCCGCCGTGAGCGCCGGAACAGGTGACCGCGACGCCGCCGTCCTGCGGGGCCGCTGCGTTGCCACACGGGTAGAACTTCTGGTCGTCCTTGTCCCATGCCAGCAGTGCGCTGATTGTAGCCTGCCGAGCCCAGCCAGGCGGTGGTTCTCAGTCTGCATGCGCGCGAGTGGGCGGCTAAGGGCTCATGCCGCCCGCAAGGCCCACAATGCGCCATCCGGTTCGTCCTGCCATGGCCATGCCTCGGCGGAGGCTGTCACGGGAATGGCCTTCGAGTCGGCGGCGCTGCCGAAACACTCCTTAATGACCTGTCTCAGAACCCGGGCGCGTCCCGTCAGCACCTGAACGGCGTCTTCGAGTTCCATGCCCGAGAGAGTCTTGCCCAGGACATCTCGCAGGCGGTCGGGGGCTCTGCACAGGTTCTCGATCTGCTCTATGGTAGAGGCCATGTCCTCGATGGTCATGTGCTCGTCAATGTACGTGAGCCCGTACCTCCCGCGCCCCATGTCGACGATACGGCTCTTCATGGCGGTGCGGAATGTCTCGTCGGTGGCGAGAGGGCTGTTTTCGCCAAGGCGCTTTCCGCAGACGTCGGCCATCCCGTGGTCGATGCTGATGACCTTGCCGTCGCTGGTGACCAGGTAGTTGCCCATGTGCCGGTCGTGATCGCCCAGGAATGCGGCGAGCACCCGGTCCCGGGCGATCTGGGGCTTCAGCGCAATCTGGGCCTCACGGCTCATGTGCTTGAGGCAGGTGCCGTTTGCATTGCGCACGTAGATACCCTCTCGCGCCTGGCCGCCGATGGTCATCTTCCCCTGGGCGCAGGCCGGAACGTCCACGCCCACGATGTCGCCCACGTCCGCATAGACCCGCTCCGCGCGCAGGTCGTAGTGATCCGCAAAGCCCTCGCCTGACCCTTTGAAGACGCCGTCCTTCTGCAGCCCCTTCTCTGTCTTGCGCCAGACCCAGTAGGGATCAGAGTAGGTCCCCTGCTCGCCGGGCAGGGCCATTCGAACCTTCTGCACTCCGGCTTCCGCGTCTATCGCTTTGACATCATCGGTGCTGATCTTCGCGTTGTGGCCGTCGTCCGGGCCCGCCGCGGCCTGGGCAAAGCGTCTGCGGGTCTCAACGATGGTCCGGACCCGTCGCGTCTTCTCAGCCAGCATCTTCACCTGCGGGGTATCTCCGGCGCCGAGTTGCCGCAGAAGCCCCAGGCGCTGGTGATAGCCGGCCAGTGCCGCTTCGTACTCGCCCCGGATGACAAGACGATCCAGGTCGTCAGTCAGGCGGCTCGACTGCTGGCGGAAGTAGACGGGGGCCTCCGCGAGCTGAGGCGGCGCCACCTGCTTCGTGCCCGGCACTGCGTTGAGTTCCTGGAGCGCCCGGGCCGCTTGCTTCGTCTGGACGCCCCATTCCTGAACGCGCTGGTCCAGGAGTTCCTGCCACGCACGCGCTTCCGCCGACATGCCCGCCTCTGCCGCCGCGTACGCCTCGCGGGCGATGCGCAACTCCTCCAGGCGCTCCCAGCCGATCCCGGGCTCCCCCCGCCGGAACTGGGAGCCGGCCTCGTCCAGCATCTCGCGAACCCTGTCACCCGATGCCCGCAGGGCAGCGCGTGCCTCGGCGGATGGCCCCCCCATCCCCGATCTCATCCAGCGCCCTGCGCAATTGCTGGGAATGCTGCGCCCCGAGTTCCCCAGCGGCTCTTGTTGATCCCGCAGTCTCCTCGGCCGCCTTGATGAGAGTGCGCAGGTGCTCGGTGGTGATGCCGTGCTGGATCATGATCTTCTTCATCACATCCACGTCGCCCGCACCCCAGGCGGCGAACAGTTCCCCGAACAGGCGCCCTGCTTCCGCTTCGGCGCGCCCGTCGGAACCGGTGAGGACCCCGAGGGTACCGCCAGTCGCTTCGCCCACTTTCCCGATGGCAAGCTGCATCGCCATATCCAGGCCGCGCTCCTGTACCCACGTGCTGGTGCTGAAGAAGCGAGAGAACTGGTCCACCAGCATCTTCCCGGCGCCGCTCTGGGAGAGCAAGGCGGGAAGCTTGCCGATTCCCAGCGCGGCTGAGGCCGCCTCCTTGGCCGTGACGACTGCGGACGCGGCCGGGCGCGCTTCGCCGATCCAGCCCCAGTTCTTGAAGTACACGACCTTGCCGTTCACGCGCCACGCAGCTCCCGGTCCCAGCCAGGTCAGGACATTGGCGAGATTGACGCAGTCCCCCCACCACTCAACCGCTGTCTCCTGGTAGTCGCTCTTCTCGAAGTAGGGGGTTCCGGTGTCCACGTTGAGCATCTGTTTGGGGACTTCAGCCAGACGCTTCACATCCACGTTCGCGTAGGCGGCCTTGATAGCGGCGCGCATTCGGAGAGCGTCGTCGGCATCAACGCTCTGGCCTGCCTCCGGGTACGCGGTGCGTATGAGTTTCATGAACTCGTCGTTCGACAGCTTGTCGAGGCCCTCGAGGACCACGCCCCGCTCGTGCAGGCTCTGAATCAGGAGGATTCCACAATGCTGCCTGGCCACGTCGTTCTGGAACTGTGACGCGAGATTCTCCAGGGCGTCCTCGCGGCCCATCGTGGCGCTGACCGCGCTGAACAGGCCCATCTTCAGGTAGCCGACGACAGCCCCGAGCCAGCCCTTCTCGCCACCCTTCGCAAGGCGCTGGTCCAGTTCGCCGCGCAGGTCCGCCGCTTCGCCCTCTGCCTTGGCGTCGATGGCCTTGAGATAGGCGTGCTCCAGCGTCCAGGCCATTGCCCGGGCGCGATCTGCAAGGCCCACCTTCTCCGCGCTGAGGAGCCGTCGAGCGTCCTCAGCCGTGAGCGGCGCGCCCTCGGGTCTGCCCTTCGACAGCAACTCCACGACCTTTCGGTATCCGTGCAGTGCGTGACGGACGTCGCCGTTCTGGTGGAAGTAGATGGCTTCGAGCATGCGGATTTCGTGCTCGGGGACGCCGGCATCGATGGCCTCCCGGCCCGCGAGCCGGAAGGGGTCGCCCTGCCCCGAAGCCAGGTAGAGCTCGGCCCTGGCTAACGCGCGCAAGCCCTCGGTGTCCGTGATGACCCGGGTTGCCGTGTCCCGGTTCTTTTCCACATTGGCCTTCCTGCCCTTGGCCTCCGCTTCGAGGATGATGCCGTCGTAGTAGGTGTCCAGCGTCTCTTTGATGAGCTTGTCCTGCTCTGCCAGGATCTGGGCGTGCTGCTTTGTAAGGTCGCTGATGAGCCGCCTCACAACATCGTCTGCCCGGTCGGTGGGCTGGGGCTTCGGACCCCAGGCATCATCCCAGCAGTCGATCCCGAACTTGATCGCGGCCTCGAGATACGTCGCCGATTCTGTCTCCGGCAGCTTCGCCAGCAGGCCGCGCAGATACTTGAGCCTCTCGCGAATCGCTCGCGCCATCTCCGCCTGGGCTCGCAGGAGCGAGACGGCCTCCGTCTTCTTGCGCTCGGCGGTGCGAACCGAATCCCAGAGGCCATCCGCCCATTTCTTCTCCAGAGCCCGTTCCCGGTCGATCTCCCTGAGCGTCTCCTCCAGGGCATCGAACAGATCCCTGCGCTCTTCATCCCGCGCGATGGTCGGCTCCGGTTCCTCCTCGGGCTCGTATTCCGGCAGACCAGAGGGCAGGATGTCATTCCACTCCGGACGCCACCAGCCGGGCTGGGGCCAGGTGTCGCGGTCCTTCGAAGTCCCCAGCTCGATGGGCCTCCCGTTGTGCGCCTCGACGATGCGATCGGCCAGTGCCAGCCAGCGCTCCTGGTACAGCCAGAAGCGGTCGACCTCGTTCCGGTGGGTGATCGCCGTCTGCGCGAGCCGGTGCCAGGCTGATGCCCAGCCACACCACGCCTGCCGATCCCAGAACTCGGCGGAGTCCACCGGCACCTCGCGCAGGGCCGCTTCGTACCAGACCATGGCCTGAAGCATGGTGGGCCACAGATCAGCCCTGTTCATGACATGGCACGCGTAGGCCATCTCGCCAAGAGTTGACCAGTCCCTGAGAGCCGCGGGGTCGAGGGCGCGGGCAGCGACCTGGGCGGCGGTGGCGTCATCGATGAAAGGCGCCACGTCGTCGGGTGTCCTCTCAGCGAACCGCACCAGGTCGCGCACCGCGACCCAGAGCGTTCCCGCAAGACCGCTCAATCGCTGGGCGCGCTGCCGGCGGAAGTCCAGGGCCCTCTCGGCGGCCCCCTCCTCTCCGGATTCCGCGGCTGCCCTCTCGTCGGCTTCGAACTCCTGGATCAACTGGCGGCCGGCCTTGTTGACGTCCGCCGGTCCCTTGAGGGCCTCCAGGTGGGCCGGATTGCTCCCGTCGCGCGCGAAGGTGAACTCGAACTCGAAGGCGAGCCGGAAACCCTCAATGGTGAAGACATGCACAGTCGCCTTGTACTTCCCGTTTGACATTCCCCAGTGCTCGCCGCCGCCCCATTCGTGGAACTCGTCGTCAGCCCCGAACCGGCGGTGCAGGAATCGCGTCTGGCCGTTGCACACCACCGCCACCACGTGGTCCTTGACATAGGATTTGGCGATGGGGAACTTGAGCATCGCCTCCTCCCAGTCGGGGTCCAGGGAGACCAGTTCGGCGAGGGGCTTGTCCGCCGGAAGTCCACGCTTGCGGGCATCGTCCCGGTATCGTGCGACCTCCGCCAGGTCCAGGTAGCTCAGCGTGGTGAATTCGAAGAGATCAGCGGTGCTGGAGGAGCTCTCACAGGCAATCTCGTCGTTGAGTTCCGGCCCGTTATCGTCGCAGTTCACCGTGATGTCCGTGAGGAAGAAGATGCGGTTTTCAGGAGGTGGTCCGGCGGACTCGCCGGAGGGACGTCTGAGCTTCCAGATCTGCGCGATTGCCCACTCGGCCATCTTCCGCACCCGCGCATCCTTGTCGGTCAGGGCAAGTTGCAGCGCAGGCAGCGCTTTGATGGCAGAAGGGCCCATGTTGCCCAGAGCTTGGGCGGCCTTCAGACGGATGTCGGGATTCGGTTCGCTCAGACGGTCAATGAGATCATCGATGGAAAGTGCCTCGGGAGCAGGCTGCGGGGTTGTAGCGGGCTGTTCGGGGTCACGCGGGGCCTCTCCCGGGCCTGCCCCCGTTCCGGGCGTCCCGCCGGGCCGGGCGGCTCCCTGTCCTGCCGGCACCCCGGTCTCCGCAGGCTCCCCGGCGCCGGTCACTCCACCCTCCCGGACTCCTTCCGCCGGTGCACGCACGCCCTCCGGGCCGCGCAGCTTCAGCTTGGCGAGATCGCTGACGCCCGCGTCGGCATCACGGCTTGCGGCTTCGAGCAGTCCGAAACCCGCAGCAGAGGCATCTTTCACACAGACGACGGACCGCACCGCGATCTGGCGAACGCGCGGGTCGGCGTCCCTCAGCGCGGTCTCAAAGCCCCCGACGACTTCGGGCGTCATCTCCCGGGCACCCGACAGCGCGGCGACAGATGTCAGGCGAACCGCGAGGTCAGGGTCCTCGATTGCCTTGCGAGCGAGGGACGCCGCTCCCGCATCCAGGGACTCCATCCGGGCAAGCTCCTGTGCGGCAGCGAGGCGTTCGCAGCGGCTGTCCGATGCGATGCGGACGGCGAGGCGCTCCAGTTCTGGCTGCTCAGTCCGGGCGGTCTCGGCCTGCTGGGCTGTGCAGGGACTGGTGATGGCCAGAAGCAGAACCACCGGAACCAGCATCCGGATCAGGGGAACATGACTGTGATGGGCGCGCGACATCCTCCACACCTCCGAGTGCGCGGCCCCCCGGCAGTTGCTCACTCTCCAATTGCGTACAGGTGACCGTCACCCGATGTCACCAGCAGCAGGCCGTTTCGGGCGATCACAGGCGGGGACTCGATCGCGCCCCCGGTCGCGAACTGCCACCGCACGTGCCGTCGGGCGCGATAGCGTGAAGTCGGCCGTCGGTGGTCCCCAGGAATATGGTGCCCACGCCGTCAATGATCGGGGGGCAAGCAGCCAGGGCCTCGGCCTCGCGCTCCCACAGGATCTTGCCGGCCGGCGAGATGGCGTAAAGCCGCTTGTCGTCACAGGGGACATACAGCACGCCGTCGGGCCCCACCGCGGGCTGGGATTCGGCCAGCGCCTCGTCCGGGAACTCCATGGACCACAGTTGCTCGCCGTCCGGCCTGTATGCGGAGACCGATCCCCAGGCCGAGCAAGCGATAACCGTGCCGTCCGGGGCGATGACGGGCGAGTAATCGAAGCTGAAATCAGGCTCCGCACGCCATTTCAGCTTGCCGTCCGGGGCGATGGCGTAAAGTGCCCAGCCCATCTCGCTGGCGCAGACATACACCGTTCCGTCCTCGTCGACGGCCGGGCAGCCATTGATCGCCTCCCCGATGTCAACCTCCCAGGCTTCCGTCCCGTCGGGGTCGATCGCGTACAGCTTCCCGCCCTCGTCGCCGAAGTACACCGTCCCGTCACGCGCCACCGCCGGGGAGCACTGGATGCCCTCGTCGCAACGGACGAACCAGCGGAAGCAGAGGAGACTGTCCGCTCCACTGGCGTCCTCCGGGGGTGCCGGCGGGATCGCGAGAAGTCGCCGGGTGACCGGAGTACCCACGTAGATGGTCCCGTCAGGGCCGATCGCGGGTACAGACTTGCCCACGGGCCCGGCCAGGTAGTTCCACCTGGCGCTGCCGTCGGGTGCGAGGGCAACCACCCGGTCGCCCGTCGTGAGATAGATGGTGCCGTCAGCGCCAACGGCCGGGGAAGCCAGGTAAGTCGAGTTGGTGCGGTACTTCCACAGGACGGAGGGCGATGATGGGCCTATCAGGGGCGTGCAACCGGAGTTGCGCAGATCGTGCTGGTACTTCGGCCATGCAGGTACAGGCTTTGCCTCGTCCCCGGCAGGTACGGTGTCCGACAACAGTGGCACGATCGAGATCAGCAGAAGAACGACGCTCGCAGTGAGGGTTTTCATGGCGCCAACCCCACCTCCGTGAGCGGCCGCAATGCCGCTCGCATTGCCGACACGCACGCCGGGGGCGAACCCGGCACGCCCTGCCGGGCCGCCGCCAGTCACCACTTCGATGGCTGCCGCAAGTGTTCCTGCAAATGCCCGGTGAATCAGGGCTGGGCCGGTTTCGGCCCGAGTTCATACCAGCGAATGATCGCGTCATTCAGCGCGGTGAGGGTATCCGGTTTCAGGTAGCCCGGTGCGTAGAGCGCCAGCCCGCCCATTCGCTTGAGCACCGGGTCGGTAGCGCAGACCTCCACCTGCTTCGCGAGGAACTCGGCATAGTCGATCTCGGGGAGATTGTCGTAGCCCCAGTCCGCGGTCTGCACCGTGCCCAGGCCCATGAGTATCTTCGGCGTAATGCCGGGCGCCTGGGCCTCCCACTCGTCTACTTTCTCGCGGAAAACCGCGAAAGGCTTCTCCGCGGTATTGAAGTCCCGGGCGGACTTCTCCGTGTAGTAGATCTCGGGCATGGCGAAGTCCGCATGGTCCCGCAGGGCCTCCAGCAGGGCCTTGTGAGCCTGCCCGAACATGCGGATCCTGCCCAGGCCGCTGTCGCTCCAGAAGGCCAGGATCTTGTCAGGGTGTCTGCGGCGAATCTCCTTGATCGTGGTGACCCAGACGGTGATCAGTTCCGGCGTCACGTCTTTCCCGATAAACTCATCCATGGCGAAGCCGTCGATGCCCGGCTTGCTCAGGGCCTCGTCCCAGTGCCTGATGAGGTCCTCCGCCTTGTTGTCCCCCCACGGTGTCGCCCACTGTCGCACCCGCGCCAGAATCCGGCGGTCCGGAGTACGCCACTTCACGTATGCCTGCGGATCAACGTGATCCACCATGTTCGCGGTGGAAAGGCGGACTTTCTCGAAATCCATGAACCACGGATCGGTCCAGCCCTGATTCGGGTTCTTGTCACTGCCCCAGGGGTGGTTGTATGAGAAGACCACCGGGCGCCTCAGGGGCTCGTCTCCGGGCTTGATCTTGGCCGACCCGCTGGGCGTCTCATTGCCCTCCTGGGCGAGTACGGGGACAGCCACGGTCACTGCAAACAGCATGATGCCCGAAAGACGCAGGGCCAACTCGTTGCCCATCCTTGTAGCCTCCATTTGCGCCCGTGACCTGCCGAGGCACTCACCGAACCTGGTTGCGCAGCCCTGCAGGGAATCAGCGCGGGCAGGCACGATGTATCGTCATGGGCAGATTTCTCCCACTTGCATTCGGTGCCCTTCTCTGCGCCGCCATCGTGGGTTGCACGCGCGACGCGTCATCGACCTCAGGCCGCACCGTGGTCCGCGTCCGGCATGTCTGTGACGGCTCTGATCTGCCCCCCGTTTTCCGGACAGTGCGATGGATCGGGTTTCGGCCAACGCTTTTGCTTCATGGACGGCTGTACGGCTCGCTCCGCCACCGCGGACGGGGACACCTCGGGTCTCCCGCCCAGGGT
>JAGPGE010000182.1 GCA_018056145.1 Armatimonadota bacterium | reverse complement strand
GTACCTGCGGCGCGTCCTGGCCCTCAGTCCCCGCAGCTTTCGCGACCGGATGGCGCTGGTGGACTGCCTCGTGGAGCGGGACCAGACGGCGCAGGCATTGCTGGAAGCACACGAGGCGCTCCTCGCGCCCAGCCCTCCCGCCGAGGCCTTCATCAAGGTGGCGCAGCTTGCCGAGAGGATTGGGAGCCGGGAGATCGCCATCGACCAGTGGAAAGCACTCGCCCTGAAGCACCCGGACCGCACGGTCCAGGGGGCGCTCGAGGCCGGACGGCTTCTGGTTGCGAGCCACCGGATCCCCGAGGCGGTGGAAATCTACAGCCGGGCACTGGCACGAGAACCAGATGCGCCCGACCTGGAACTGGCTCTCGGCCGCGCCTGGCAAGCCGCCGGGCAAGACGAGAAAGCCCTCCCGATCCTGGAGAGACTGGTGGCAAGCAAGCCGGAACTCACCCCCGCACGAGCGGCCCTGGCAGAGTCCCTCGCCTGGCTTGGCCGGGATGACGAAGCGAAAGCTCACGCCGAGCGTGTCCTCTCCTCCCGCAAGCTGGACGCCGCCAGTTGCCGAGCGGTGGCCACGGTTTACGAGCGCGCTGGGCAGCCCGCGGACGCCTGGGAGGCCCTTGAGCGGCTGATTCCGGATCGCGCGCCGCTGAGTTCCGCCTTGTCCATCCTTCAGGGCCTGTACACGCGAGCAGGCAGCGGGGAGGAGGGCGGTTGGCGACTGTCCGAGCTTTCCGCGGCCAAACCGGGGCACCCGGAGATCGGCCTGACGGCCGCAGCGCTGCTGGCCCGGGCCGGGCACACAGCGGAGGCCCAGGAGATCCTGCTCCGGGTCTCGGCCCAGCCGGCGTGGTTCCAGCGCGCACTGCGGCAGCTCTCCCGCATGTACCTGTCCGCGGGAGCGCCGGACAAGGCGATCTGGGCGCTCCGCCGCCTGCTGGAGCCCGACCCCAACCATGTCTGGGTCATCGTTGCGCTCCTTGAGCTCGAGCAGCGTCCGGACATGGCCGCGGATGCCTCGCCGGCCCTTCAGCGACTGGCGGACAGTATTCCGGGCAGCCCGGCATTCTGGGCGGCCGCCGCGGAACTCGCGGCCTTCCTGGGCAAGACCACGCAGACCATCCCGCGCATGCGGGCTGTCACCACGGAGAACCCCGGTGACCCGGGACCAGCCACCGGTCTCGCGGCCCTGCACCTGCTGGATGGCGACGCGCGCGCGGCCGATCTCGCCATATCCGTCGTGCCCGAGTTGCTCAGGCAGGACCGGGCGCTCCTGAGTACTCACGCCAGGGCCCGGCTGGAACTGGGGGATCCGGAAGGGGCATTGCGGCTCCTGGAGCGCGTGGTTCGGACGGGTCTGGCGGAACCTGAGGATCATCTGCTGCTGGCGCGTATCCAGCATAAGGCCAGCCGGCATGAACTGCGACTGTGGCATCTGAGCCGGGCGCTGATTCTGGACCCGGTGTCGGAGCAGGCCCGTGAAGGAATCGAGGACTGCATCGCCGGGCATTTCGTCTCTGCGGAGACCGTTCTCGCCGCCCTGTCCGACGTGTATTACCACCACCCGGACTCCGCGGTGGTCCAGGACCTCGCGCGGCAGGTGGCCCTGGATATGGAAGTCCCCGACCTGGTGGCAGAATGGCAGGGCGTGCATCAGGCCGCTGCCGCATCTCTCCTGCGACCGAAACCTGGGAGAGTGGGTCGCGCCGGGCTGACGCGCGAACACTCGACGCAAGAGGATGTCCCGGAACTCGACATCGAGGACGCGATTGCCCCATGAACTCAGCTCCCGCGACGTACATCCTGGCCGCTGATGGCGGGGGCACGGGGACACGCTGCGTCGTAGCTTCATTGGACGGAACGGTGCTGGGCGTGGGAGAGGCGGGTCCCTCGAACTACCGGCGCGTTGGCGTGGAAGCGGCTGCGGGCAATGTTCGCTGGGCCGCCGAGGCCGCGCTGCAGGCCGCAGGGGTGAACCCGCCGGTGGCGATGGCCTGCTACTGTCTCGCCGGGGCCGGATTGCCGGACGGCCGTGCACCGTTCCTCGAGGCGCTCGAGGGCCTGGGTCTCGCGCGGTCGGTGACCGTCTACAGCGATGCACGGGCTGCCTGGGCGGGCGCGCATCTTCTCGAGCCGGGGGTGGTGCTGATCGCGGGCACCGGCGCGGTTGCATTCGGGGTGAACGCGGAGGGCCGGGAATCCCTGGCGGACGGCTGGGGCCCGTTATGGGGAGACGAAGGCGGAGCATACTGGATCGGCTTGCAGGCACTGCGCGCAGTGGCCCGCGCCGATGATGGCCGGGGCCCGGCAACGCGCCTCACACAAGCGCTCCTGGAGCATTTTGCGGCGAGTGAACCACGCGAGATCATCTCCAGGCTGCCGCTGGAACGCACCCACTCTCGGGAGATCGCTGCCCTGGCCAGGGTCTGCAGCAGTGAGGCAGAGAGGGGAGACGAGCCCGCCCGGCGAATACTTGAGGAAGCGGGGGAGCTCCTTGCGCTCACCGCGGCGGCGCCGGTGAAGTCCCTGGGACTCGGTCCCGCACCGCGCATCGCGGTGATGGGAGGGGTCCTCAGCAGCCAGATCGTCCGAAGAAGTTTGGTTGCCCGGCTGCGGGGTACCCTCAAAGGCGTCGCAGTCGGCGACCCCGCACTGCCGGCGGTCCTGGGAGCGGTGCTCCTGGGGTATCAGGCCGCGGGAGTGTCGCCATCCCAGGAGACCCACCAGAGACTGGGGGCCTCCCTGAAGCTGTCAACAGCCAGGGGCTAATCCGGACAAGCGTGAACAGCTGCGGGGCTCAGGCACCAACAGGCTCAGACGGGAGGCAGTGTGATGAGACTTCTCAGGATGCAGGTCTATTGTGTCGCATTCGTGATCCTGTCTGCCATCGTCGTGTCAGGAGGGGGGTACACGGCCGACGAGTGGCCGCCGTATGTGTCCATCAACGGTGAAGTGACGGAGATGCCCACCAGCGCACCGATTCTGACAGCGGGCGAGATACTCGTGCCGTTGGAGGATCTCGTGGCGACGCTCGAGGGCAAGCTGACTGCAACGAGCGACCGCCAGTTTAGGGTTGAGCGCGGTGACACCGTCATCGAACTCACGGTTGACCAGGCCGCGTTCAAGGTTAACGGCCAGCCGGAGACATTCACAATCTTCCCCGTGCTTGTTGGAGGCGTCCTATATGTGGATGCGAAGGACATGGTCGTCGCGCTGGGCGGCGATTTCGCGTGGGATGCGGGGAAGCTCACCGCAGATCTCACCATCGAGCCGCCCAATCTCGTGAGGCAGATTGTCCAGGGGTCGCTGGCCTACGTGGACAAGCGCCAGACGCCGCCGTTCTTCCTGGTCTCGACACCTGAGGGCACCACGTCCGTCCACTACGGCGCACCCCAGATCAAGTACTTCATGTCGGCTCCGGGGGGCAGTCCGGTACCCGGTTCGCTGGATGCATTCCAGATTCAGGACAACGTGGAGCTCGGCCTAGACCGCAGCAACCAGGTGGTTCAGGCCACGCTGGTGCGCGAGTACCTCACTGCAACGGTGGAGTATTTCGGGCCTGGGATACTGGTCGCGAGAGTCGACGGCCAGCGCAAGCCCTACAATATCCCCAACGACGCTGAACTGCTGAGCGACGAGGGTAAGCCGATTGCGCAGTCCGCGGTGAAGCAGGGGCAGACGGTGGCCCTGCTCTTGGACCGCGAGGGCAAGAACATCCGCCAGCTGGTGCTGCAGACTCCGGCGACGGCTGGCAAGCCGCGGATCACACTGGTGCAGGTTGAGGGTGTCAGCGGTCCTGTCCGCAAGCGCGAGTCGGTCAACGTCACGCTGCAGGGGACCCCCGGCGGGACCGCCACATTCGACATCGGCCAGGCCGTGCAGGGTGTACCGATGACGGAAGGCCCGGCTGGCACTTACAAGGGCGCGTACCGCGTTGAGGACAACCTCCTCACGGTGGCGCAGCGGGTGCGGGGGAATCTCGTGGTCAATGGCGTCAGTGCGCCGTCAGTACTGAGCAAGCAGATGGTGACCATCGACACGGACACCCCGAGGTTCGCGGACATGTCGCCGGCCCAGGGCGCACGCGTCGCCAGGGGCCCGATCCAGATCACCGTCGGCTACACGGACCGCAGGGGCCCCGGCGTCGACCCGACCCGGGTGACCCTCAAGCTGGACGGGAAGGACGTCACGAACCAAGCGACTGTCACCGATTCGCAATTGACGTACACCGGTCCGGAACTGGCGCCGGGGGCTCACAAGTACGAAGTCACCATCGTCGATTACGCGGCCAACACCCGGACCGAAACTGTGGACTTCACTGTCCTTGCCTCCACCGCGGCCATTCTTGCCGTGACGCACAACGCCACCGGCCCCCTCGCTCCCGGAGATACTCTGACGGTGGTGCTCGAGGCCGCCGCGCCTGGCCGCAGCGCACACGTCATCATCGGCGCGAACTGGCGGCGTGTGAACATGGCGCGGCAGGGGAACACGAGCATCTACACCGGTGAGTATGTGGTCAAGGCCGGCGACAGCATAGATGCGGCGCCGGTCGTCGGCTACCTGGTTGACCAGGCGGGCAAGACCCACCAGCTTCAGGCGGAGAAGACCGTCACCATCACCACGGCGCTACCCACGCAGTTGCGTATCGTCTCGCCGGCCGAAGGCTACAGGCACGTCAACCTCAACGAGAAGCTGGTCGTATCCGGCCGCGCCGTGCCGGGAAGCCGCGTCCGAGTGACCCTCCGGTATGACTACTTCTTCTCCACAAGGAACCAGGATCGCGACACTGTGACCACGACCGCCGCCGGCCAGTGGGAGACGAAGCCCCTCAACCTAGCCCTGAGCGGCCTCAGAGCGGCGTTCGTGACCGAGTACGAGATCGTGGCCGAAGTGCTGGATGCCCAGGACAAGGTGGTCGAGACCGCGACCCTCAAGATACCACTGGGGGAGGAACCGGCTGAGGGATAGCGCCGGAACCAGACTGAGCGATCGAAAACGGCAGGCCTGTGGTGGAGGCCTGCCGTTTTTTGCCTGCCACAGACGGCCGCCCCACGCGACCGGAAGCAATGGCCGGCCCGGTACGCCCCGTCCGTGCTGCCCGCGCAAGCGCTACGCCAGGTAAGCATTCGCCTGCGCGGCGGCATCGCGGGCCAGACCGATCATCCCGCTCACATTGCGGTCGGCAGGGTAAAGTTGGGTGGAATCCGTGATGAACAACCCGGGGAGCGGCGACTGGATCGCCGGTATCTTCGCGCTGAAACCCGGCGGACAGAAGGCCTGGGCGTAAGAGTCCCGCGTCACCACGGCCTCAACCATCATGCCGGCGCCGAAGCCCGGAAAGAGCGCCTCGAGACCGTCCACCACCTGCGCCACCAGCTCCGGCTCGGGCAGGATGAACCGGGGATCATCCACTGGCAGGTACAGGGGGATGTACAGCAGCCCCTCGCCGTTGGGCAGGGCTGTGTGGTTCAGGTTGGCGTATTCGATGAACCCGCTGAAAGGCGCGCGGGGATCGTTCACGTTGACCCAGAAGTAGGGCGTCACCGGCTTCTTCAGCCGCAGCATTAGGCATACCACGCCGAGGAAGCCCACCCCGTCCAGGTCCGCGCGGTAGTCACGGGCAGAGTCGGGCAGCAGGATCGACAGGTCCGGCAGGGCCGCCGTCGAGATCACGCATCGCGCCTGGAAGTCGCCCTGGTCGGTGATCAGGCCGGTGATCGCTCCCCCGGTCTCCAGCAGGCCCCGGACAGGGGTCGCCGTGTGCAAAGCCCCTCCCGCAGCCTCCACCTGTTCGCGCAGCGCGTCCAGCAATGTCCCGGTGCCGCCCTCGATGTACCCGAGGCGCTCGGGCTGGAAGATGCTGGCGCGCGAGGTGAGGACGCGGTGGATGCGGTGCCAGATCCAGGGCGCAGACACACTCCCCGCGTTATTCCCGAATTTCATGCGCAGCAGAGGGAGCCAGATGGTCTCATAGGCCTGCCGGCCCATGCCCTCGACGAGCCACTGTTCAGCCGTGAGGTGCTCGATCCTGCCCCAGTCGGTGAATCGCCGGGCGTTCATCCCATGCAGGCCGAAGCGGACCCGTGACATCAGCGAGAGCGGGGAGAAGCCGAGAATGTCCAGGGGTGTAGTGAAGGGGTACAGCTTGCCGCGAACGTAGTAGCTTGTGGGTCCGGCAACCCAGTGAAGGCGGTTGTCAATGCCCAGTTCGGGCAGGAGCGCCCGCAGGTGGTGGTCACCACCGCAGACGAAATGGTAGTAGCGGTCCACCTTGCTGCCGTTGAGGTGCGTCGAGCGCGCGAGACCACCAATCTGGTCCCGCTGTTCGAAGACATCTACCTTTCGGCCAGCCCTCGCGAGCGCGTAGGCTGCTGTGAGCCCCGAGACGCCCGCGCCGATGATCGCGACATCACTTCCGGACTTCGAACTCATCGAGTAGTCACCGGCCGCGGCCCTATGGGAGACGCCGCGGCGTTGGGCACTAGTCGCTCCACGGGAGGCTGAAGCGCTTCCTCCCGGCGTCGCTGCTCAGTGGCCGGTATTCCTGCCCGTCGCTGGTGCGGGTCAGGTCGAAAATGGTGTAGCCGGGCCCGCGTTCTGCTTGCTGGAAGGTCTCTCCAAGATACTCCTGAATCATCGGCTGCTGGCCCGCCGGGTCAAAGTCAAAGTACACAGCCCAACGCGCGCCGCGTAAGATCCGGGCATCGATGTAGTCCGGCCCCGGGATGTCCTCCGGGGGCACCTCGTTCGCCGGCTTGCCGAACCCCTCTCGCCCGACCCATCCCGGCCGGTCGAAATAGTAGAGGCAGCCGTATCCCGCAGGGAAGATAAGCACGGGATGCTTGTCAGGATCCAGCCGGTTCAGTTCCGCCGCGCAGGCGTGGATCGGCGTGACCTGCTGGAACTTGGGTTCAACGCCCCAGACGCAGAGCGCCACGAACACGGCCAGCAGGAGGGGACTGAGGATCGGCGAGAATCGCTGCGACTGAACAAGCTGGTGCCAGCCGTACCCAACCAGCGCCGCCGCAGGAGGCAGCATATGAAGTTGGTAGTAGTTCTGGCGCAGATTGCCGCCCGAGACCAGGACGAAGTAGACCGCCACCACTCCCAGCCACACATGAAAGACTGTGACCGGTATCCGGCGTCGGTCGCCCACCACGAGGCCTAGAATGAGCAGCACGATACCCACGGGCGTCAGGTGGTCGTGAACCATGCGCGTGAGCATCAGCGAGTAGTTGCCCGGCTTGAGGAAGTCGTCCAGGGAGAACCACATGCCCCCGCCGAATCCCACGCCCACGGTGAAATACTCGCGCCCGATGTTCATCCTTGCATGGGCATAGTACGCGATGGCCGGCAGGAGGGACATCACGGCGATGGCCCACAGATCGGGCCGTCTGAGGGCCTGTCCCCGAAACTTGATTTGGGCCAGCCAGAGAAGCGGAACCACCAACATCACCGCGGGAAGTTTGACAAGAAAGCAAAGCGCGCCGCTGGCAACGGTCCAGACGAAGTGCCGCCGCGATCCCGTTGCCAGATAACGCGAGAACGCATAGACCAGCGCGATCGAGAAGCACAGCATCAGCGGCTCGGACATCAGGACACGGGAGAAGTACCAGCTTGAGGGCACGAAGGCGTAGAAGACCAGCCCATAGATGGCCGGACCCGGCCCCAGGTACATCAGGATCAGCCGGTAGAGGAGCGCCATCCCGGCCATGCTGAATGAGATTGTGACCAGCCGCGCGCACCACTCGTGAATCCCGAAGACTTTGTAGAGCATTGCGGAAAGCCACGTCACCAGCTGGAACTCGATCTCGATGTACGCAGGCCGATCCGCGCTGTAATCGGTCTTCGGCCACAGAACGTTCATGCTTTCTGTGGCGAAGTTCTTCGCGATGGGCGCGATCTGAAGCTGCTTGATCCAGTGCTCGCTGGTGAAAGGCGCGTTGATGTCCAGCAGCCGGACCGCAAGCGCCAGACCAAGGACGATGTAGAACTCCTGGCGCCGCGTGAAGGAGGCCAGCATCAAGCCGGGTTCAGGTGGCACGGGTGAACTGTGTTGCCGTGTAGGCAGGAAGCCGCGCCTCATGGTTCATCCCGCTTTGGGGGCGCATACGAGGCCGGCGCCTTGTTGAAGCGTTCCCCCAGCAGGCGGAAGCAGAGCACCATGCTTTCGAAAATGATGCGCTTCGACAGCTTGGATGCCCCCGCCCGGCGGTCGACGAATACGATGGGTATTTCAGCGATCCGCGCACCCACGCGCTGGCAGCGGAAAAGAAGCTCCACCAGGAAACCGTAGCCATCGGCGCCCGTGGACCACGGATCGGCGCGCTCCAGTATCCCGGCGCGGTATGCCCGGAAGCCGCTGGTGCAGTCCGCCTGGCGCAGACCGGTGAGCAGGCGCGTTACGACACCGCCCCCGAGACGGCTGAGCACAATGCGGGCGAGGGACCAATTGCGCGTGGCGCCTCCCGCCGTGTAGCGAGAGCCGACCACCACGTCGGCCTCTTCGAGAGCGTCTACCATCGTGGGGATCCGTTCGGGCTCATGCGACAAGTCCGCGTCCAGGGTAACCACTACATCAGCGCCCCTGTCCAGGACTGCACGCATACCCTCGCGGTGCGCCGAGGCGTAACCGAGCTTCCCGGGGCGGTGGATGACCAGGGCCTTCTCCCGCGCCGCAGCCCATCGGTCGGCGATTTCCCCCGTCCCGTCGGGTGAACCGTCATCCACAATGCAAACGCCCGGGGGCTCCGGCAGGGCATCGATCCTGCGCAGCAACTCGGGCAGATTGTCGGCCTCGTTGTAGGTGGCGGTTACCAACCAGACTTGCATCGGGGCCCTCGGGGCCGGTATGGACCGGCAGGTCTGGCTCAAGCTTCGTCTGTGCTCCGCGCCTGCCGCACCATGATCGCCACCCACAATTCCAGAGCCGTGAGCCAGAGCTGGACGAAACTCGCCTCGGTGTCATCTGCAAGTGTCGCGCCAAAGAACTCGCGCATCGCCGTGTCATAGTCAGCCGGGGCGCCGCCAATCACGAATACCCCGTCGGCCGGCGGCGGGCTCGCGAGAGCCTGCAACTCCAGCAACTGCTCCTGGATCTGCGCGAGGTCCGCTCTTTCCAGGCGGGCCCCCCATGCCGCTTCCACGAAAGCCTGAAGCTGTCGTCGCGTCATGGCGCCACCCCCGGAAACCGCCACTAAGACTGCTGGCCCCCGTCATGGGCCAGCAGTCGATTGGATAGCGGGGTTACGGACCCTTCGGGGTCTACTCAACCAGCGGCTCGATAAGCCCGTAGCCCCTGTCGCGCCTGCGGTACACTACGCCAACCTGCTCGCTCTGAC
>JAGPGE010000181.1 GCA_018056145.1 Armatimonadota bacterium | reverse complement strand
ACGAGGACCCGGCCAGTGATGCCGACCGCGTCAAGGCTTTCAACCACCTGGTGGACCAGGTGCTGGAGCGCTGGGACCCGGCGCGTCTCCCCCACCTCAGCCTGTGGGGCTTCTACTGGATGAACGAGGGCATCGGCGGTCCGGACATGCCGGTGGTGAAGGCGGTTTCGGAACACATTCGCGCGCGCGGCTACAAGCTCCACTGGATCCCGTGGTTCCGCGCGCCGGGCTTCGACCGCTGGCGCGAAGCCGGGATTGACTTCACGGTCATGCAGCCCAACTTCGCCTTCGTCGACACCCCCGCGCGGCTGGCGGTGCCGGACCAGGGACGCCTGACCCAAAATGCGCTGCTGGCTCGCAAGCATGGCCTGGGCGTGGAAATGGAAATGAACGAGCGCGTGTCCTTCGACCCAGGGCAGGCGCTGAACCTTGCGCTTTATATCAACCACAGCGTGGATGAGATCGACGGGACGATGAACGGCGCGGCCAGAGCGTGGTATCAGTCCTCGCGGCTCATCTGGAACCTGTACGAGAGCACCCTGCCCTTTGCTGCGCGTCTGTACGACGACATCTACCGCTTCCACAAGGGCACCTACCAGCGTCGCGCGCTGTCGCTCTTTGAGGGGGCGCGGGCCACAGTGGACGGCGCGAGGGCGCCTGAGCTCACCGACGGCCTGTGGCTCACCCGGGGTGAACACTCGGGGCGCGTACTTACGGCAGGCAACGGTTCGGTCGCGGAAATCCGCCTTCCCGCAAGCATGATGCTTGGCGATATCCGCGTCCATATTGCGGGGCAGGAAGACGGTGGGATTCCTCCGGCGGCAATCGTGCGCATCAGCGCCAGCGAAGACGGGACGCGCTTCGAGCCCCTGGGCGAAGCGGTGCCCGAGGGTCTCTGCGGCACCGAAGGCTGGGTCGGGGGATTCGCGCTGCTGGGTGTCGACCCGCGTCCTTACAGGGCGGTCCGGGTTGAACTGGTTGCACCGCGTGGATCGGAACAGTGCGGGGTCGACGAAATCCTCGCGTATCCCGCGCCGCATCCTCTTGGGGGAAATACCGGGACAGTCTCCGGCACTCCAGCGCCGGGCGCCGAATTCCCCCACCCGTCCTGCTTGACCGATGGAGTGACAGGCGGCGCGGATCGAGATACGCCGGGCTTCACCTTCGCCGGACCGGGCGCCTGTGCGTTCACCCTCGCGGACGACCTGTTCCTGGGCGAGGCCATCGCCCATGTGCGCTGGGACCCCGACGGACCGACGCCCCGGGCGCGTGTTGCCCTGGCCCGCGACAATGCGAGCTACGAGAGCGACTTCGTGGAAGCCGAAGGCGACGGGGAAGGCTGGGTCCGCATCGCCCTGCCGACCATGGCCGTGAAGACGGTGGAGTTCCAGGTATCCGGGGGCTCAGGCGAGACGTGGGATGAAATGCAGGTGCGCATCGCCCCCAATCTTGCGTGGGGCAAGCCGTACGAGATCGCTCCGGCGTTCGAAGAGGACTACCCGGACGAGGACGGGCGAAGTCTTACGGATGGGGAGATATCGGAGCGCGGATTCTCGGACAAAAAGACCGTCGGCTGGGTGAAGGTGCGCTCGGTTTCGGTCATTCTGGACGCGGGGAAGCCTGTGCAGGCCGACCGGGTGCGGGTCCACCTGCAGGGCGGCGGTTACGCATGGGTGAACGCGCCATCCGCGCTTGAAGTGCGGGGCTCTGAGGACGGACAAAGCTGGAAGCTTCTTGCGCCGTCCATGGACAGGACGGAGGTCACGTTCACTGAGAAGGTGGGCGACGAACTGCAGGAACTGGCGTGGTATGAGGCGACCTTCGACACAACCCCAGTTCGGTTCGTGAAACTCACTTGCCGCGGGCAGGGCTGGACCATGCTGAGCGAATTCGAAGTCTACGCGCAGGGCGAGAACGTGGCCCTCGGGAGCGACTACCGGCTGGCTCCGCGCCCCACGGCAAAGGCGCAGTACCCCGACAGTGGCGGCGAACTCACCGATGGCGAGTACCCCGTGGCCCGGCACGACTGGGGCCAGGCCATCGGCTGGAGCGGCATCGACCCGCAGATCGCGGTGGACCTGCTGAAACCGCAGGCGGTTGGGTTCGTCCGCGCCCATCTGCAAGGCGGCGGACCGGCGGGGGTCTGGTACCCACGGCAGGTTACCGTGCAGACCTCGCTGGACGGGGAAGACTGGTCCGAGCAGACTCTTGCAGGCCCGATCCCTCCGGAGACAGGCGACAAAGGCACGGCGGCGTTCATCGCGGCCAACCTGACGCCGCGCGAGGCGCGCTACGTGCGCATTAACCTCCAGCACCGGGGCTGGATAATGCTGGACGAGGTGGAGGTCTACGCACCGCAGGAGTGAAGGCGCGCAGGAAGATCATGCACACGGCTCGGGGCTCTGCCACGAACCCCGCTGGGGCCGCACACACCAGACCCGATGCATGGGGCGCCAGTGCTTGCCCGATGGGTGCTGCTCCAACAAGCAGTGGCACTCAACGCTCGCGCGGCGGCACCCGACGACCATGGAGGTTAGGCTACTCCGCCGGTGGCAGGCCGAGCAGGCGCTCCGCGTTCTTCCAGCCCACTTTCTCGTAGACCTCGCGGCTGATGCATCCCTCGTCAACCGCGCGGTTCAGGAACCCCACCAGTGGCGTCTCGTTTCGCAGATCGCAGACGTCTGTCCCGAACAACAGGCGATCCTGGAACTCGGTCAGGAAACCATACCCGAAGTCCGGGTCGCGGCTGACCGCATTGTGCCCGCTCCCCGCCGAAAGGTCTCCATATAGGTTGGGGTACTCGCGCATCAGCCGCACAATCGCGCCGCCCTCAACTACCTCGCCCGACGGGTAGGTGTTGCGCTGCTCGCGGGTCAGGTCGCCGCTGATCTCGGCCCAGAAAGGCTGCGAATGCCCCAGGAACTTGAGGTCCGGGAACTTCTGAAGCGCGCACTCCAGCAGTGGCAGGCCGAGGTCGTCCACGATGCCGTAGTAACCGCCCTGCTCCGGGGCGATGTGGAAAGTGAGTGGCAATTCGTTGGCCTGGGCATGCGCGAATAGGTTCTCCATAAGCGGGTCGTTGAAGGGCAGACTGGCGCAGACCTCGCCGATCCCCCGGCAGCCGCGGTCCTTGTAGTACTGCATCTGGTGGCTGAGATTGGACTTCGGTGAGTTCGTATTCTGGCGCGGGTCCACGTTCATGAAGGGGATCACGAAATCCGGGTGCTGCTCGGCGGCGAGAAGGATCTCCTGCACCGACTGGATCACCCAGATGCACTCGGGATTGACGCACGGGAGGGCCACCGCCGCCCGAATCCCAAGGGGCTCAAGCTTCCCACGCAACTGGTCCGGGGTCGCGAACAGGCTGCCGAAAGCGTCACACGAAGCGGGTTCGTCGAACACGCGGATATGGGTGTGGATATCGATGAACATGAGAGCCTCCTGGTTATTCTGGCTGAGAGGCACAAGGAGATACCGTGCGGTGCAGAGAACTCCTGTCTCGTTCCCTATCGCCAGCCGGAGGCCCTTCTCTAATGCCGCGTATTCTTGTAGTGCAATCATCCATCGACCGCGAACGGTACTTTGAGCCAGCGACGCAGGCGTTTCTCGAACGGACTGTCGAGGTGGTGTGGAACCCGTCGGACAGACCTCTCACCCCAGAAGAGCTGGTCGACCGCATTCCGGGCTGCCATGCGGTCATCACCGGCTGGGGCGGCTGCCCGCTGCCTCCTGAAGTCTACGAGGCCGCAGACTGCCTGCAGATAGTCGGTGTACTGGGGGGCGGGGTGAAGCCGTACTCCCCGGAACTCGCCTTCAAGCGGGGAATCCGCATCCTGCATACCCCACGGGCAATCGGGAAGTACGTGGCGGAATTCGCGTTGGGGCTGATTCTGTCGCTATGCTACGACGTGCCCTGGCACGACCGGCTGGCCCGGGTGCAGAACCTGCCCAAGCCCCCCGGCGGCGGCTATGACACCCCGGGCGGATGGACGGCGACGGCGCTGGGTGGCGCCACTGTGGGGCTTCTCGGCGTTGGAGCGGTGGGGACGCGGCTGGTGGAACTCCTGCAGCCCTTCGGGTGCCGGATCATCGCCCACGACCCATATCTGCGGGTGGAGCGCGCCCGGGCGCTGGACGTGGAACCCGTATCGCTGGACGACCTGCTTTGCCGCTGCACGATTCTGTCGGTACACGCTGCCTGGACGCCCGAGACCGAAGGGATGCTTTCCCGTGAGCGCCTGGGGCTCCTGCGTGACGGGGCGATCGTGGTGAATACAGCACGCATGCCGATCTTCGACGAAGCGGCGCTGCGGGATGAGGTCCTGTCCGGGCGCATCAAGGCCGCGCTGAACCTGATCCCCAATGACCCGATCTGGCACGCACCGGAACTGGCCGGGCTGGACAACCTGCTCCTGAGCACCGGGTACGCAACCGTTGCCGACCGCACGCTGCCGGACATGGGGGCGATGATTGCGGCGGACCTGAACCGGTTCTTTACGGGCGAGGACCCGGTGCACGAAGTCTGGCCCGAGATGCTGGCGCGGATGACGTGAGATGGCCCGGCCGCGCCCTCCCGGCCGCTCTCAGTCGAAGAACGGGAACAACACCCTCAGTTCCTCCTCGGAGGGAATCCGCCCGTACTGGGAGATCGACACGCTCTCGGCAGTCCGGATTGTCTTGCCGCGCTCCTCGCCATACCACTTGATGAGACAGTCGCGCACATCGTTGGCCAGCGCCTCGAAGCGCGAATGCATGCGTTTCGCTATCCACGCGCGCCGGTCTGCATCACTCTCGGGCACCTGATCGAGCTGCCCCCCGTTGAAAGGTAGCCACTCGTACATCTGGGACACGTGGCAGTGGACCATGTCGATCTTGCGCTCCATCACCTCGTCCGTCCCGATTGCCACGGTGGGCACGTACGGGTTGGGCAGCTTGAAGTTGTCATACAGGTGCCCAACCACCGGCGCCCGGTCCAGATGGGGCGTGAGCGGCGCCACGTTGGGCACGGTCACGGTGTAGGCGGCGTCCTGCACGAGTATCCCGACTGCGCGGTGGTCCGGGTGGTAGTCATTGGAGCGGTGGCAGAGCACTACATCGGCCCGGAACTGGCGCATGATCTGGATCACCCACTTGCGCATGAGCACGGTGGGCTCCAACTCGCCGTTGTGCACGTCCATAACCTCGTACTCGACGTCCGCAATTCGCCCGGACGCCTGAGCCTCGGCGTAGCGGCGCTTCGCCAGAGCCCCGCCGCCCTCGCAGTAATGCCCGGTGTCGCCGTTGGTCATCGACACAAACTTCACGCGGTGACCCAGCGCCCGGTACTTCATGGCGGTGCCGCCGAAGCGCAGGTCGCAGTCGTCGGGGTGTGCGCCGAAAACCAGGATGTTCAGCTTGCCGTCTTCCTCCGGCGGCTGCCCGCCGCTCATGCTCGCGAAAACGCCCATGGCACGTCCTCCCTGACAGGCGATTGGTTGCAGACTGATTCCCCTTCGCTGGTCTATTCCCCTCCCGAAAAGGATCCGGAGCTTCATTCACAGAAAAATCCGCAAAGCTTTATGTTCTTCAGGAAGGTGTACCGGCTGAAAAGTGGAACTTTCGCGCTGCATGATTGTAACTCCGCCGGGATGTTCGCAGTGTTGGCTGTGTGCCGTGCCCACAGCGCGCAACACAGACGTAACGTGTCTGGCGGCGTGTCATGTCTGCTGGCACGTCCATGGATCAGCCGTGAAGGGTTCGGTAAGGCAGGATTGCCTCCACGCGGGACCCAGAAATGCGGCGCCTGGGGCGAAGCCGGAGATAACCCGCAGGAGGTTGACTCATGCCTACCGGTCGTGTGAAGTGGTTCAATGACTCAAAGGGTTACGGGTTCCTCGAACGAGACAACGGAGAAGACGTGTTCGTGCATTACAGCGCCATCTCGGGCGAGGGCTACCGCTCTCTGACCGAGAACTCCCTGGTGGAATTCGACATCGAACCCAGCGACAAGGGCCCGCGCGCCAAGAACGTCGTGGTCACCGAGGCTGCGCCGGGACCGGCTCGCCGCCCCGACGACCGCTGGTAGGCCCGCTCGGGCAAAAGCCCGGCACGGAACTCGTCAATCGCAAGCGGCAGTGTGACTATGCCCGCAGGCCCTCGTGGCCTGCGTTTTTTCTTCCAGGCTATGGCGGTCCCCTGCGGTGCTCCGTTCGCATCGTGTGTGTGGGTAATCACCCGTGACCTGACCGCCAGCCTGACCGTTTCCGCGCCTTCCGGTCCTGAAGATCTTTACAGCTCGCTTAGCGGGATGTGAGACTACGGCAACGGCCTGCGGCATTGCAGCGCGTGGTCGACGAGGGATCGCGCCCGGATGGTATGCCCCAACCACTTTTCGCGGTCAGACCCCCCGCATCGTGGTATCGCTTGACGTTCGCTGGCGCCTGCGGTAGAATCGTCCGGCGGCCAGAGTGGCCGCATCTCCTGTTCTCGGAGGCAGTCTTATGCGGCGTGTGCGAGGGATAACGGCGTTCGTCAGCTTCGTCTCGCTCCTAGTCCTGCACGCATCTGTCTCCTGGGCGCAGCCAACGCCAACCTGGGAGCAACTGCAGGCCGCGTACGCATACGATCACGCGCTGCCGCTTGATCCGGTGGCCGAGGAACCCATCGACCTTGGGGCCTTCACCGCCCAAACCGTGCGGTTTCAGAGCGTCAACGAACAGACCGTGCCCTGCACCGTCTGTAAGCCGAAGAATGTCGAGAGGCCGCCGGTAATCCTCTCCCTCCATGGGCTGGGCGGAAGCCGGCAGGATGTGTTGCGCGTTGCCGCGCCTCTCCTGTGCCCTCTGGGGGTGGCAATCGTCGGGATCGATGCCCAGTTGCACGGTGACCGCAAGGTGGAGGGCCGAAAGATCCTGTCGAGCGGGGTGGACTCCACAACCGCGGCTTTCAGCCAGACGATCATCGACAATATGCGCGCCGTGGACTACATTCAGAGCCGCGAGGACCTCGACGGAGAGCGCGTCGTGCTTCTTGGGGTCAGCATGGGCGGTATCATGGGCAGCATCGTGGCCGCCCTGGATCCCCGGATCAAGGCGGCCTGTCTCGTGGTCGCCGGGGGTGACCTCGTCACTATGTTCGCGCGCACCGCGATCGGGGACGCCGACGAGATGCGAGCCGCGATCGGCGATATTGGGCAGTTCCGCGCGTCGCTGGCGATCATCGAGCCGCTCAACTTTGTAGGGCATATCTCCCCCCGGCCGCTGTACATGGTGAACGGCCGAACCGACCAGATTGTGCCTCCCGAGTGCGGCGAGGCGCTGTTCGCGGCCGCCGGTGAACCGAAGAGCATAGTCTGGTATGAAAGCGACAATATGATGGGGCATATCCCGCCCCTTGATGTGCTGCTGAAGCAGGTGACGGAGTTCCTGAAATCCCAGAACCTGATGCCCGAGCCCGCCGCGGCGGCCGGGAACTGAGCCCCGGGCGCGGGCATACACAGCCGGAGGAGACGAGTATGGAGACGTTTTTTTTCGTGATCGCTGCGCTGAGTGGCGCGGCACTGATCCTGTCAGTCATGCTGCAAACCACCAAAGCTGAGAGTTTCTCAGCGGCCATGGGCGGCAGCAGCGGCGCCGACCGCAGGTTCAAGCCTGGCAGCAAGGAAGAGTGGCTGTACAAGATCACCAAGTACTCGGCCATCGTGTGGCTCGTTGCCATGGTCGTTGGTGCGTTCCTGCACTACCGCGCGCAGTAGAACCCAGAGCGTTAGGCGGCTCCGGCAGGTTTGACTTGGCTCCTTTGCCCCGGTATAATGCGATCAGATGGGAGCCGGTCCGGCCCGGCTAGGGCGGCCGTCGTGGGGACTGCAAGGATCCGAGGATCACTGGGTTGAAACACATCTGGGCGCCGTGGCGGATAGATTACGTAGCCCGACCCAAGGTCGAAGGCTGCGTTCTCTGTGCGAAGGCGCGCGCCAGCGACGACATCGCCGAGCAAGTCCTGTACCGCGGGGAACACAATTACGTGGTGCTCAACGCATACCCGTACAACAGCGGCCACCTGATGGTGGTCCCGTACGAGCATGTCGGCGATATTGTGGACGTCGCGGCCGAAGTGCTGACCGAAATGGCGATCATCACCCAGGGATGCATCCGGGCGATGAAGCAGTGCCTGCGGCCGCACGGCGTGAACATCGGCATGAACATCGGGAAAGCCGCCGGGGCGGGGATTGACGAGCATATCCATCTGCACATCGTGCCCAGGTGGGAAGGCGACACCAATTTCATGACGAGTTGCGCTGATACGCGCGTGGTACCCCAGGCTCTTGAGGCATCAGCGTGCGATCTTCGCCCCCTAATCGCGGCGGAACTGGGCGAAGGGACAGCGACGTGCGAGAGATGATGGAAACGTGGCGGACCCGGGCAGGTGGATGGGGCCGGCGCGTCGAAATGTAGTCTGTAATCCGCTGGCCGACCGGAAGACGTGGCGGCTGCGGGTGTCGTATGCGTGCCCGGTACCCGCCCGGCGTGTCCGGCGTGGTGTACTGGCTGGTGTTCCGTCTACCTCCTCGCTAGGGGGACTGTAAATGATGGCGTCGCTGAACGCTCGCATCACAGCAATGGCCGTATTCCTCGCCCTCAGCGTCACCACGCTGTCGTTCGCCGCAGGCCCCACTTTCGTCTCCCCCACCGATGGCGCCATTGTCCGCGGCGAACTGGTGGTGCAGGCGGAGAAGCGTCCGGTGGATGGTAACAACAGCGGCTACGTCTCGTACCGCATCACCGGCCAGGACATCTCGGCTCCGAAGGCAGATATGGCCGTGGCCGTCATCTACCCCTTCGAGTACTCCTGGGACACCCAGCAGACTTTCGTGAACGCCGAAGACCCCTGGGACCCCCACAATGGGTCCCGGCGCTACCCCGACGGCCTATACACCATCACCGCGGTCGCCTTCGGACAGGACGGCAAGCAAGTTGGTGAGGCCACGAAGATCACCGTCACTGTCGCTAATGGCATCGCCAACCCGCCGCGCAACGCTGACGGCAGGATCCTGCTTCAGCCCGGCGGTGGACCAGAGCAGACGGTGCGCTACGCCGCTACCGGCGAGCTCAATGCTCGCCTGACACCTGTGGAAGTGGAAAACCTGCAGCATACCGAAAGGCCCGCCATCGCCGAGATGAAAATGGCTGCCGAATGGCGCAACGTGGTCCGAAAACCCTTCGGGCCCGGCCACACGGCGGATGGCAAGCGCTGGCATGGACAGCGTGACGAAGACTACTACCGCGATCCGCTGCGGCGGGCAATGGTGTCAACCTGGCGCGACGTGCAGTACGGCGTAATCGATCAGTACCCCGAAGAGGGCTGGGTCGAGATGCTGGGGCCGGCCCTGTCGGATC
>JAGPGE010000180.1 GCA_018056145.1 Armatimonadota bacterium | reverse complement strand
TCTTCGGGGGTGACCGGAAGGATCAGAAGCTCATCGGCGCCGCAGTCGAGGGGGAACCCGGCGAGGGCGCTGGCATGGAGAAGCGCGAGCACCGGTATCTCGCGGCCGGCGGGGTGTTTGCGCAAAGCCCGGGCATTCGCGGCGCCGCGGGACACATCTCGCCCGAAGTGGACAAGGGCAGCTGCGATGTGGTTGTCGAAGAGAACGTCGCGTATCTCTTCGGGGCGGTTGGCGTGGACGGGCTTGAGGTCAAGGGATTGGAGGGGGCGTGCGAAGGTTTCATGCAGCGCCGGTGGCAGGTCCACCGCAAGCACCGCACGTGGTGAGGGGTGCGGCTGTGTAACGAGCCGCACCCCAGGCTTGCGTTCAGTAGGCGTAGAGTTGGCCATACGGACGGGTTGTCTGGGACAGGATCCGCGTGAATGGCGCAGCGAGCAGCTCATCCAAGTTCAGGCCAAACTGGTCACAGTATGGGGCCAGGACGCCGCGAAGGGTCTCCTTGTCCTCGTCATCCGCCTCTTCCACCGCAACGCCCTTCCTGACACGGTCCGGGGGAACTTCGCCGCGGATGTACATGCGCCCGCCGTGCATTCCGGTGGCGCAGTAGCGACCGACGATGGGCTCACCGGGCGGCAGGTCCAGTCCGAGGACCACGAGTTTGCCGCCCGCGAGATACTCGCCGCAGAAGTCCCGGACGCGGCCGCCGATGACGACTTCCGGCTCGCGGCCCTGGTAGGACTTCATGTTGATGCCGATGCGGTATCCGGCATTGCCGCGGATGAAGATGCGGCCGCCGCGCATGGAGTAGCCCATAACATCGCCGGCGTGGCCGGAAATGACCACGAGGCCGTCGTTCATGGTATTGCCGATGCCATCCTGGCCATTGCCGGAGCAGTAGATCTGCGGGCCGTCCATGAAGGCCGCGAGATCGTTGCCGGGAATGCCCTCGATGCGGATGGTTACCGGGGCGGCGATGCCGCAGCCGATGTACCTGTGACCGACCACGTTGACCAGGTCGAACTCCGTCTCGCCCTGGGCGATGGCGGCCTTGATGGTGTCGTTGAGTTGGCGGTAGTGAAGTCCAGTGGCGTCGATTCTCATACTTCGATCCCGGGCCCGCTGACCATGTGTTTTCGGTAATGCTTGGGCAGCGAAAGCAAGCCCAAATCCCGTTCGATAAGATTCTGTTTGAAGCTGGAGACGTCTTTGCCTTCGCGGATCAGGCCGGTGATGATGCCTGCGCGATCGATCTCGCCGACGAACAGCGCGCCGACGATTCTGTTGTCGAGGATGAAGAACTTGCGGTAACGCTTGCCGTCAGGCGACCTGTACTGAAGGACTTCGGCGCCTTCGGGCGGCGTGGTGAGCCCGACGGAGATGGTGGGCAGGCCGCAGACCTGGATGGAGTTCATGGGGATGCTGCCCACGTAACCCTCATCCTGTCCAGCCATGTTGCGCCCCGCGACTTCGCCTTGCATGTACGCGCCGGGCCAGATTGCGATGGGCCGGGTTTCGCCCAGAAGAGGGTCGAAGCCTTCGGTGCAGTCGCCGGCGGCGTAGACGTCCGGGGCACTGGTGCGCATGTGGTCGTCCACCAGGATGCCACGGTTCACGCTAATGCCCGCGTGTTCGGCGAGAGCGGTGTTAGGCCGCACGCCAACTGCCACGACCACGATCTGGGCTGGCAGCCGGGAACCGGTGTCGAGGGTGACCGACTGCACCTTGCCGCTGCCGCCGCCGATGCTGGTTGCTCCGGCTGTGGTGAGGACGCGGATCCCGTGATCTTCCATGACACGCTGGGCCATGTCCGACGCGACCTGATCCAGCGCAAGAGGCAGGACGCGATCCTGTAGCTCAACCACAGTGGTCTCGATGCCGAGGTGCGCGAACGCCTCGGCGACCTTGACGCCGATCATTCCCGCGCCTATGACCACGGCCTGGCGGACCACGTTCCCGTCGATGAACTCCTGGACCCGGCGCATGTCCTCGTGCCGGGTGAACGTAAACACGCCGCTGAGGTCTCCACCGGGGATGGGAGGCACGAAAGGCACGCCGCCGGTTGCGAGCAGCAGCTTGCCATAGGACAGGACGCGACCATCCTCGAGGATAACCTCGTGGGCAGCCGGCTTGACCTCAGTCGCGGCGACGCCGAGGATGGTGTCCACGTGGGCCTTCTCGTAGAAGTCGCCGGGACGATAGTCCATCTGCTCTTGGGGGACCTTGCCCGCGAGGCAGTAGGTGATGAGCGGTGAGCAGTAGCAGTGTTCGGGCTGGTCCGAGACAACCGCCAGCGTGCCCTCGCGGTCCACTTCGCGGATCGCTTCAACGGCTGCGATGGCCGCGGTGGAATTGCCGATGATCAGGTAGTCGTATCTCTTCTCACTCATAGACCAACGCCTCGTTCGGGCAGTGGGCCACACATGCCGGCACTTTGTCGCCCCCGCAGAGATCGCACTTGGAACTAACCTTGCCCTTGTCCAGGTTGATCTGGATCGCCCCGAAGGGGCAGACCATGACGCAGCTCCAGCAGCCGATGCACTTGTCGGGATCGTGCTTGATTGCACCGGTTTCGGGGTCCCGGGTCATGGCTCCGGAGATGCACGCGGCGACGCACGGTGCGTCGTCACAATGGCGGCACTGGAGGGCGAAGGAGATGGCTCCGTCTTCCTCGACGCGCACCGCCGGATCGGGCAGGCAGTCCTTCTGAGAGAAGGCCTTGACCAGAGTATCGCAGCCGGAGTGCTGGAAGATGCAGTAGATCTCGCAGAGCCGGCATCCGATGCAGTACTCTTCTTTCGCGAATATGCGCTTCATGAGGCGGTCACCGCAGTATGGAGTGAATGGCGAATAGCGAATAGTGAGTGGCTTACGGCGACGGCAGATGACGGCGGGTCAGGCAACGACGGTCGCGGGCAAGCTTGCTCCAACAATCGGTTTGGGCGCGTGCGCTTCGGGCCGGCGCTGTTGCCTCTCATCCCCCTCATCCTCATCCTGATCCCGCGGAGCAAGAGAGGGAGAGGGGGATCGAGGGAGTGAGGCAGCCGTCCGCCGTCAGCCGTCCCTACATCCCCGCCGGAGCGACGTCCAGGATATCCATCTCTTCCTTGGTCAGCCCGATGCCGCGGAGCATCTCACGGTTCCCGCGCAGGCTGTCGATGCTGTCCATGCCCATACCCCCCAGCATTTCCTTCATCTCCAGGCCCCAGGCGCGCAGGAGATTGGCGGCGCGGCGAGTGCCGATCTCGGGATTGAGGCGCTTGGTCAGGTACGGGTCCTGGGTGGCGATGCCCCAAGTGCACTTGCCGGTGTAGCACTTCTGGCACATGTGGCAACCGAGAGCGATGAGCGCCGAGGTGCCGATGTAGACCGCGTCGGCGCCCAGGGCGATGGCTTTCATGATGTCTGCGCTGTTGCGGAACCCGCCCGCGGCCACGATCGAGGCCTGATTGCGGATGTTCTCCTTGCGCAACTGGCTGTCCACGGCGGCGATTGCGAACTCGATTGGAATACCCACGTTGTCGCGGATGACGGTGGGCGTAGCGCCGCTGCCGCCCCGGACGCCGTCGATAGCCACGATGTCCGCACCCGCGCGCACGCAGCCGCTGGCGATGGGGATGACGTTGTTGACCGCGGCGATCTTCACGGAGATCGGCTTGGTGTAGTTGGTGGCCTCTTTCAGCGCGTAGATGAGCTGCTTGAGGTCCTCGATGGAGTAGATGTCATGGTGGGGAGCCGGCGAGATGGCGTCGGCGCCCATGGGGATCATGCGGGTCTCGGAGATATCCTGCGTGACCTTCTCGCCAGGCAGATGGCCGCCGATGCCGGGCTTGGCGCCCTGGCCGATCTTGATCTCCACCGCGGCTGAGTGCGCCAGATAGTCGGGGTTCACGCCGAACCGCCCAGACGCGACCTGGACGATGGCGCGGTCCGAATACTGGTATAGGTCGCGGTGCAGGCCGCCCTCGCCGGTATTGAAGTAGGTGCCGGACTGGGCCGCGGCCCCTGCCAAGGACTTGCAGGCGTTGAGGCTGATGGACCCGTAGGACATGGCCGAGAACATGATGGGCACGTTGAGTTCCAGCAGCGGGCCGATTGCGCTGAGCAGGTTTCCGTCGTCGTCGAACTCAACCCGATTGGGCTTGGCGCCGAGATACGTTCGCAGCTCCATGGGCTCCCGGAGCGGGTCGATGGACGGGTTTGTGACCTGCGATGCGTTGAGGACGAGGTGGTCCCAGATATTCTTGTAGGGCTTGTCGCTGCCCATTCCGGTGAGGAGCATGCCGCCGGTTTCGGCTTGGCGAGCGATGCTGCGCTGTGCGCCGATGGTCCAGTTCGGGTGAGAGCGGCCGGTGAGCTCGCGCTCGATGATGGTCAGAGCGCCTGTGGGGCAAAGAGACGCGCAGCGCTGGCAACCGCAGCAGCGCTTAGCATCAGAGGAAATGGTGCCATCTTCCGGGTCGATGCTGTGAGTATCGAAAGAGCACTGGCGAGAGCAGACACCGCACTCGATGCACAGGTCAGGGTCTCGCTTAACGATGAACTCGGGTGCAAGAACTGAGAGAGCCAACCTTCTTATGCCTCCTGTAGGTCAAACCGCACTGGTTTTCCGGCGTCGATGGGCCAGGAACGGTCAGGTTGCCCCGCGGCGGCCCAGATGGCCGCCTCCTCACTGGCAATGTAGCCCTTGTCGCCCTTCTCGGCTGCGGCAAGCGGGCGAAGTTTTAGGCGATCGCTGAGACCGACCATGCCGCCCTCGTGCCCGGCGATGACCGCGAAAGGCCCGTTGAGCAGTGCACCAGCATAGACCTGGCGCATCGCGGAGTAAAGCTTCTTCAGTTCAGCCTGCTGCTCACTATCGATCTGCTCCCATTCGGGCGGAGCCATGGCGAGAGACGCCATCTCGATGCTCAGGCCGTGCTTGCGGCAGAGCAGGTCGAACAGGTAGCTGATGACTTCGGAGTCCGTGAACAGCGTGCACTCGTAGCCCCAGGACTGGACGTAGCGCTTGTTTACCCCGTACGATGAGATCTCGCCGTTGTGCACGATGGACCAGTCGAGAATGCCGAAGGGGTGCGCGCCGCCCCACCAGCCGCCGGTGTTGGTCGGGAAGCGAGTGTGGGAGATCCAGATGTAGCCCTCGTAATCCTCGAGGCGGTAGTACTCGGCGATGGGCTCGGGGTAACCGACACCCTTGAAGATGCCCATGTTCTTGCCGCTGGAGGCCACGTAGGCGCCATCGATGTCGCGGTTGATGGTCATGACCGCGTCCACCATGTAGTCCTGCTCGGTCCATTCCGACTTCGCGGCGACCTTGTCCTCGAGGGGCTGTACGAAAAAGCGCCACAGGACTGGCTCGTCGGTGATCGTCGGCGTCTTGCGGGTGGGGATGGCCTCATCATGGACCACGGTGCAGACGGACTTCAGGTAGTCGCGGGTGCGGTCGAGCGCCGCTGCGTCCAGGAGCATGGTCTGTAGGCAGTAGTCATCCGCGTGCTCCGGGAAGATGCCGTAGGCCACGTATCCGGCACCCAGGCCGTTGCCGCGTTCGTGCATATTCGCCATGGCGTTGACGAGGTCATGGACGCGGAAGCGATTGCGCTTGCGGTCGATGATGCCGCAGGTGCCGCAGGCGGCGTGGATCTTGAAGGGCGGTAGTCTGTGCATGGTGAGTAGCATACCTTTTGGCTTACAAGGGAAACGACTTGCCGGAAAGAGCATGGCGAGTCTATACTGCCCTGGTGCACCTGTCAACGGAAGATGAGGGGCAATTATCGGCCTTCAGAGACAGACCCGGCTCAACCGCCTGGCAATAGCTTCCGCATATACGGAAGCGAATACGCCGAAAAATGGGCTGGAGGTGTGCGCATTGCCGGAAATAGGACGGAAGGAGTATGCCATCCTCCGGGTGCTCGGGGCGTACAATGCGCCTGTAGGGGCATCAAAAATCGCGCGCGAGTTGAGCGAGCAGGGCATTGACCTGACGGAGCGCGCGGTGCGGTACTACCTGCAGGCGCTGGATGAGCGGGGTCTCACGGAAGGTCTGGGACGCGTCGGCCGCAGGTTGACGGAGCAGGGACGCCGGGAGCTTGCCAACGCCCGGGTCGCGGACAAGCTGGCGCTGACGCTAGCGAGGATCGATACGCTGTCGTACCTGACCACGTTCGACATTGCGCGCGGGACGGGCAGCGTGATTCTGAACCTATCCCTGTTCCGGCAGGCTGACTTCGACGCGGCCCTGCGCATTATGCGCCCGGTTTTCAACTCGCGGTTCGCCACGAGTGACCTGGTGGCGGTGCTCGGCCCGGGTCAAAGGGTGGGGGATTTCGCGGTGCCCAGGGGGATGATGGCGGTGGGTACCGTTTGCAGTGTGACCATCAACGGAATCCTGCTCAGCCATGGGATCCCCGTGAACTCGGAGTTCGGAGGGCTGGCGGAAATCAGCGGCCACGAGCCCGTGCGGTTCACGGAGATCATCCGATACGGCGGGACGTCGGTGGACCCGGTGGAGGTATTCATCAAGGGCCGAGCGACGTCGGCGCGGGAGGCGGTGACGACGGGTTCGGGGAAAGTGGGCGCGGGCCTGCGGACGTGCCCGTCCGTAGCGCGCGAGCACGTGCTCAGCCTAATTGACGAGATGGCCGCCTGGAGGCTGCGGGGAGTGATCGCGGCAGCCGGGGAGAACCAGTCGCTGATGGAGCTTGATATCGACGTGGGTCGCATGGCCTTTGTTGTTGCGGCGGGCCTGAACCCGGTTGCGGCCGCGGAGGAGGCCGGGTTCGAGACGCAGAACCAGGCGATGGCGGTGGTCTTTGACTACGAAGCCCTGCAGCCGGTATCAGACCTGTATTGAGACTCCTGCCTGGAGTTCCGCGCGATTTCCACGAAGTGAGGTGCCTGCATGACTGCACGAGAGAGACTGCTGACCGCCCTGGACCACAGGGAGCCGGACCGAGTGCCGTTGGACATGGGCAGCACCCACGTGACGGGCATTGCGGTTCGGGCGTATGAGGGCCTGCGGAAGGAACTGGGATTGCCCGCGGTGGAGCCCACCATAGTGGACGATGTCCAGCAGATCGCGCTCCCTGACGAGGACGTGGCGCAGCGCCTGGGCATCGATGTGCGGGGCCTGTTCCCGGTGACCAGCAACACCATCACCGTACCAGTGGCCGATGTGGGCGACTACTGGGAGTACCTGGACGAGTGGGGCATCGTGCACCGGATGCCCAAGGACGAGGGCCTGTACTACAGCCTGGTGAGAAGCCCGATTGGGGGGATGTCCGCGTCGGTGAGCCAGATCGAGGAGCACATCTGGCCGGAAGGCGGGGACCCGGCGCGCATCGCAGGGCTCCGGGAACAGGCCGAAGCGTACCGGGCCGCGGGGTACCCGGTGGTGCTGAAGGGCGTGTGCGCGGGGCTGTGCGAAGTGGCCTGTCGCGTGCGGGGCATGGAGAACTTCCTTTGTGATCTGATGATCGATGAGGACGTGACCCGCGCATTGCTGGACAAGATCCTGCAGATCAAGCTGGACTTCTGGAGCATGGCACTGGGGGAGCTTGGGGACCTGGTTGATGTGATGCTGGAGGCCGACGACTACGGCACGCAGGACTCGCAACTCGTGCCCCCGGCGAAGTTCCGGGAGGTCTTCAAGCCGCGCCTACGCGACCTGTTCTCGTCGATGAAAGCGGCGGCGCCTCACGCGAAGGTGATGTTCCACTCGTGCGGCAATGTGCGGGAGATCATCCCGGACTTCATCGAGATCGGCGTGGACATCCTCAACCCGGTGCATGTGCGGGCCACGGGGATGGAGCCGTCGGGCCTGAAGCGGGATTTCGGCGATGCCCTGTGTTTCTGGGGCGGCGGCGTGGACACCCAGGGCGTGCTCCCGAACGGGACGCCGGACCAGGTCCGTGAGGATGTGCGGCGGAATGTGTCGGCGCTTATGCCCGGCGGTGGGTATGTGTTCAACACGGTGCACAACATCCAGGCGGATGTGCCGCCGGCCAACATCGTGGCGATGGTGGAGGCGTTGCACGAGGTGGGCATGTACTGAGCCCTGGTGCTTCCGGAGCCGATAGCGCCCCGCCTGAGGGTTTCAGCTTGTGCCCGTCCGGGCCGATACTGCCTGTGCGGAGTGGCAAACCAGACAGGCGGTGATCGGCACTGCTGAGCATGGCGAGCGACGGGTATGAGCGGACGGCGTCCATGGGCCCTGAGTACGGGCTGGAACTGATCGAGGTGCCGGCGGGCGAGTTCCTCATGGGCACTGCAATGACCAGCGAGCGCGACGGCACCACCGCGCGACTTGGCGTGGACTACGTGCGGGACCGGGAGTGCCCAGCGCATTGGGTGCGTCTCGGGACGTTCCTGATCGGGCGATTCCCGGTGACGGTGGGTCAGTATGCCGCGTTTCTCGCCGAAAGCGGCTATGTCCCGGACGGCCTTCCCGCCGCGAGACTTGACGCTTTCAATGAGCGCCTGCCTGTGTGCCATGTGTCCTGGAACGACGCCAATGCCTTTTGCGAGTGGCTTTCTTTCGCGGGCGGGCGAGGCTTCCGCCTACCCACGGAGGCGGAGTGGGAAAGGGCAGCGCGGGGAGACGACGGCAGGCGCTACCCGTGGGGAGATGCTTCGCCCTGTGCGGACGGCAGAGGTCTGCCCGACTTCGCGCAGGGTTTCCGGCGCGCCTACCCGTGGGGCCGACCGATGCGGGCGAGCTGCCGGCGCTGCAACTGTGCCCGGGAGTTCGGCAACCCCACTCCGGTGGGCAGTTTTCCGGACGGGGCAAGCCCATGGGGGTGCCAGGACATGCTGGGCAATGTCTGGGAATGGTGCGCGGACTGGTTCGCGCCCGACTACTATAGCCGGTCACCCTCAGAAGACCCAAAAGGTCCGGAGACCGGACGGAGCAAGGTGATCCGGGGCGGCGCCTGGGATACGCCGGCAGACACGATCCGCGCTGCATTGCGCATGTATGACCGACCTTCGGGCATCCCCTTTTTCCCCTGCGGCTTCCGCGTGGCATGTGAGCCGGGTTAGCGTGGTGCAGAGCACTGCTTCGGCTTCGCCGGAAGCAGTGCTTTCAGGAATGAGCCCACCACGCGCAGCGCGGTGTAGCACCCGCTCCGAGCCTGATTCCCCGCGGAGGTGCCGGGGTCAGGCCACGCGAAAACTGCCTCCTGTCAGGCGCGACGCGATGATGGCGCGAGTCCGGACCTCATGCAGGAGGCAACCATGATCAAGGCAGCGATCCTCCCGCTCATGCTCGCGGTTCCCGCTCTAGCCCAGCAAGCGTGGACACCGGAGGAGTTCCCGGTGGGCTACTGGTTCGGCCCGCCTGCGAGTGAGAACAGGCTAGAGACGTGGCAGACGGTCAAGGACTGCGGGTTCACTTTCG
>JAGPGE010000179.1 GCA_018056145.1 Armatimonadota bacterium | reverse complement strand
CTCCAGCAGCATCATGTTCCCGTTGGCTTCAGGCGAAGGCGTCGCGCCGTTCTCGATCAGTCCGGCGAGCGTGAGGCTCGCACGGGGATAGAGCGAATCGTACCCCTGAATGCTCTCTAGGCCCGGGTAAACGGTGGCTGAGTTGGGGGGCATCAGCGCCCGGGGCCTCTGCAGCAGCGTCCACTGGTCGCGCGGGGTCACGGCAAACAGCCTGTCCCCAGGCGCCGTTTCCTGTTCGAGCCTGCTGGTCAGCTCCGTATCCGGGTAGAGGCGGTCCGCCGGTGCGCGGGGCACTGTCATCCAGCCCCACCCCGCGAGTTCCGCGCAGAGGACGACCAGTGCCGCCACAGCCGCAACCGGCGCGACTTTGGCCAGATCCGGCCTGGCATTCACCAGCCGGAACTGCAGCGCATCAAGCCCCAATGACGCGAGAACCGCAAGCGCGAACGTGTACAGGAACAGCAGCCGCACGAAGCCTCCCGCAAGACCCACGCCCGGCACCAGCCGGAAAATCAGCAGCGCAGGCGGTCCGGCCATCGCCGCCCAGAGCACGAGGGCCGCCATGAGCAGGAATGCCCAGCGCCACCATCGCCCGGACAGCACCACCCCCAGCATAGCCAGCAGCAGTGCGCTGATCCCCGCAAACCCCGCCCGCTCGCCGTAGCTGAAGAGCGGGTAGTCGCCCCGCGCGGGGTGCCCCAGGGCATCGGGAAACACGAATGTGATCAATTCCGCGGGCTGCAGCGCGAAACGTTTGTGGAACACGAACAGACCGGGGTCCGCCTGAGCCCCACCGCGCGGGGAGAGCCGCGCGAGTTCCAGCCCCGGAAGCAACTGCACCGATGCCAGCAGGCCCGCGGTCAGCCCCGCGACCAGCAGCCACGACAGCCCTCGTCGCTTGCCGTGCAGGAGAGAATGGAGCCATCGCGCCGCCGCGTAGAGCAACGTGGCGAGCAGAACATACGCCGCGATCTGCAGATGGCCCGCAAGGACGGCCATTCCGGCGCAGCCTCCGCACACCACGGCGCCGTGTCGTTCGGAGCCTCGGCCGCTCCGGGCGATCATCTCAACTCCCAGCAGACACCCGGGCAGCCACGTCGCGGCATTGGTCATGGTGGGCAGGGGGACCAGGCCGATCATCGGCCCCCCGAGAGCGTAACCCATGCCGCCAAATGCGGCACTCACCGCGCCAATGCCCACGACGCGCAGGAAGGCGAAGGTGAGCAGCGCGGCCAGCATGTGGTGTAGCAGCGCGGAGAGAACCAGGCACGCGCGGGGAGGGATGATCGCATAGAGCCAGTTGGGCGGGTAGAAGATCGCGGACTGCCCGTTGCCCGCGAAGGGGTAGCCGCAGAACTGCTGCTCATTCCACAGCGGGACGCGCCCGGCAGCGAGCTCTCGCCCGAGTTTCACGCGCCACGGGTAGAACTGCGCTACGCCATCCCACCACCACGCCTGCCACTGCGCCGGCTTCTCAACAGGCGGGCGTTCCGCCGACCACGGGAGCATCCACGTCTGCTGATCGGCGGGCACGGGAACATTGCCCCGCAGGTACCACGGCGCCCAGAACCCTACAATCACTAGGATCAGAAGTGTGGGCGCAAAAACCGCCGGATCGCGCCGTGCCGGTGCACTCATGCGGGGAGTGTGGCCCTCCTGCAGGCAGCAAAAAAGCCGGCATCAGCCAGCTTCATTATACTGCCTCCGGGATGTGCTGGGAACCGAGAGATCAGTGGTTCCCGATGCCCGTCTCTGACATAGCCGCCGGTGACGGGGCGGCCTCGGCGCTCTCTGCGCCTCCGTTTTCTGAGCTGAAGGCCAGCATCACGACCCCGGCGAGAATGACCGCGATCGCGGCGATCCGAAGCGGGGGAATCTCCTCGTTGAACAGCTTCCACGATGCCGCGACTACGAGAACATAGCTGAGGGCCACCATCGGGTAAGCCAGGCTCAATGGCAGGTGCTTGATCGCCACCAGGTAGATCAGCGAGCTCAGGCCGTAGCAGACGAAGCCCGCGAAGACACGGGTGTTCGTGAAGATGGAGGCGATGATTGCGCCGACGGCTGCATCGGCCGGAAGTTGCTTCAGCCCGGCCTTGAGCATGATCTGCCCGGCCGCGCCAAGGCCGATGGCGACGATCAGGATGACGAAGAATGGCAACATGGTGGTTAGCGATCCCGACTTCATTGGAACACCTTCGCGCAGACAACACGAGCCGGGTCCGGCGGACCGATTGCCACCGGACCCGGTATCAGACGCTTTCCTGCAGTGCAACCTAGCCCAGCAGTTCCCTGACCTTGTCCACGGCGGACGCGGCATCCGGGGCGTAACCGTCCGCGCCGATCTCATCCGCGTAGTTCTGGGTCACAGGCGCGCCGCCGATGACGACCTTGACCTGGTCGCGCACGCCGGCTTCTTTCAGCGCATCAATGGTGTCCTTCATGGCGGGCATCGTGGTGGTCAGGAGAGCAGACAGCGCGACAACACCCGCGCCCTGGCTCTTGACGGCATCCACGAACTTTTCGGCCGGAACATCCACCTCAAGGTCCAGCACTTCGTAGCCGCCGCCCTCGAGCATCATCGCCACGAGGTTCTTGCCGATGTCATGCAGGTCGCCCTTGACGGTGCCGATGGCAACCGTTCCCCGGGGCTGAACTCCACTCTTGGCCAGCAACGGCTTGATGATGTCCATCCCCGCGTGCATGGCGCGCGCGGCAATCAGGACCTCCGGCACGTAGAACTCGTTGTTCTTGAACTTCTCACCAACGACGGCCATTCCGGCGATGAGGCCGTCATTGATGATGTCAGCCGGGGATACGCCTTCGTCCACGGCCGCTTGCGTCATCTTCGCGACGTCATCGCGCTTGCCCGCGATGACACTGTCCGCCAAGGCCTGCAGGTCCGCCATTGAACGTGTCCTCCTGTCTCCATTCGGAACCATCCGTGGGTCCGCATAGTTTAGCCGAAAGGCCTATGCGGTGCAACACCTAAGGAAACATCATCGTTTCCATGAAGGCCATCTGGAACTCGGGCCGGCGCGAAAGCTCGATATGCTCGGCCGAAGCGGCGATCTGGACTGAGGTCCTGCGCTCTTCCCTTGAGATCAGTGCAAGCAGCGCACCGGCGCCCGCAGCGTTCCCCACACCCTTGATCCGCTCCAGCGGAACAGGCGGGAGCATCCCCATGCGAAGGGCGCTGGCCGGGTCAATGTAGTTCCCGAACGCTCCGGCAAGCAGGATCTCGTCCAGATCGTCAACGCGCAAATCCGAGAACTGCAGCAGCAATTCGATGGCGGCGCGCACGGCGCCTTTCGCCAGTTGGAGTTCGCGCACATCTCGCTGCGAAAGGTAGACCGGACGCGCGGCATCCAGCGCGCTCAGCAGGAACCGTCGGTCGTTGCCTTCTCCAACGATCCGCGCCTGTGTCGCCGCCGACATTCCCTCCGGCAGCGAACCGTTCGCGAACCGTCCGCCCTGATCCACCACGCCCAGTTCCAGCGCCACCGCCAGGGCGTCGAAGAGGCCCGACCCGCAGATTCCCACGGGCTCCTGCCCGTCGATTGTCTGGACCGTGATGTCGTCGCCGTCGATCGAGATATGCTCGATTGCTCCGGGCGCAGCGCGCATGCCGTGCTCAATCTGGGCTCCCTCAAAGGCCGGGCCGGCCGCGCAGGAGGTCACCAATAGCTTCTTCCCGGTCCAAAGCGCCACTTCTCCGTTGGTGCCGATGTCCACCGCCAGCACCGGGCGAGGGCGTTCGATCATATCCGTAGCCAGGATCACACCCACAGTGTCCGCGCCCACGAAGCCGGCGATCACCGGGAGGCAGAAGACATTGCCGCGCGGGTTCATCCTCAGCCCCGCGTCTGCCGGGCGCAACTCCTGTGGCCGCGAGCTTACCGGAATGTAGGGCGCCTGAGCGACGTAGCGCGGGTCCAGACCCATGAACAGGTGGTTCATGGCGGTATTGCCGACTACCGTCACCTCATAGATCTCCTCGTGCCGGCAGTCACACCTTTCCAGGGCCCTGTCAATGACACCATTGACCGTACCGACCACCAGCTCGCGAAGCTCCTCCAGCCCGCCTTCGTGGCTGTTGGAGTACTCAATGCGCGAAATGACGTCCGCGCCGTGGCGGCCCTGTTCATTGTACGCCGCAGCCGCCGAGAGCTGCTTGCCTGTGAGCAGGTCCACCACATACGCCACAACTGTGGTGGTGCCGATGTCAACAGCGACCCCGAGAGTGCGTGGCGGCTCAAGGCCCGGGTGAACATCCACCAGGCGTGAACCGACGACCGAGGCGACGACCTGGAAATCATCGGCCCGCAGGGCTTCCGGGAGGCGCTGCAGAGCGGGTGGGCAGGCATGCAGGCGCGGCACCAGCGGCTCAAGCGCGGTGGCGAGCCGGTCGAAGTCGCTGCGCTGGTCTTCGAGCGCCGGCAGGTCGAGCTTCACTGGAATCTGCCGCACGTTGGGCTCCAGCGCCACAGGCCGGACCAGTTCACCGTCGAGGGACTTGGTGCCGATGACGCGCGCGGTGGCGGGGACGAGGATCACTGCATCCCCCAGAACCCGCGTCTGGCAAGCGAGGCGCACGCCTTGGGCCAAGTCGGATTCGTCCAGCACTTTCCTTTCAGCGTCGGTGGGTTCCGACACGCTGCCCTCAATCACCGTGAACCTGCACTTGCCGCACGTTCCCCTTCCCGCGCACGGCAGGTGCAGGTCGATGTCGGCGTCGTGGGTGATGTCGGAAACCAGCGTACCCCGGTCTGCGAGGACATGCAGTCCGTCGGGCTGGATGAGCACGGCAATCTGGTCAGCCAATGGTCCGCCCTCAGCACTTAGCCCGGGGCGATATGGTGCGTCGCGCTCCCGGGCCTGTTCTCTCAAATGCCGCCACCGGCCTGGATCCCCTGGGGTGTCCCACGGGGACATTCCGCAGACCGGGGTGTCAGTAGTAGCTCAGGCTTTTTTTCGCTTCCCCTGCTTCGCGGGACGACGGCGCTACTTCGAGCACTCTCTCCAGGTACGGGCGCGCTTCGTCGAACTCGCCGAGCATCTCCAGGAACTTGGCTAGGTCCAGGAGGTACCTGGGGTTGTCCGGCTCCAATTCGCAGGCAGCGCGGAACTCAACGGGGGCGCCATCAAAGTCACCAGAGTTCATGAGGACGTGCCCCATGGACCAGTGGCAACAGGCTTGGTTAGGACAAGCCTGCGCGACCTGCTCGAGCAATGACTTAGCCGTGGCGTAGTCTCCGCTCAGACGAGCCTGCTCGGCCTGTTCATAAAGCCGCTGGGTAGCCTCTTCCATGAACCGCGACTCTTCACTCCAGGGGTGGTCGCTCCCGCGTCCGTCGCTCTATACGTTAACCGAATTGGGCGCCGATTTCAAGCCGTGCGCCGTTCAGCCATTCGGCCGCCGACATACTCGCCCTCCCCGCGCCCTGCACCTGCGTGACAACCAGGGCTCCGCTCCCGCATGCCACAGTGAAACTCTCCCCTGCATGTATTTCCACAACCGCTCCGGCAATACCTTCATTGCATGCCCGGCTTTCAATGGGCCTGGCCTTCAGGATTCTCAAAAGTCGGCCACGGTAGCTCGTGTAGGCGCTGGGCCACGGGTAGTACGCCCGTACCTCGCGCTCAATCTGCTCGGCCGGCTCGCGCCAGTCGATGAGACCATCCGACTTGCGGATACATGGCGCCCAGGTTGCCTGGCTCTCATCCTGCGGAACGGAGGGCGCGTTGCCGCTCTCGATGAGTTCCAGCGCATCATCCAGCGCCGACAGCCCGATTTCGGTCAGGCGACTCATCAGGGACGCCGACGTATCCTCTCGATCGATGGCGGTGCTGCGCTGCAGGATGACGTTCCCCGCATCAAGCTCCTGCACGAGTTCCTGCACGGTTACCCCGGTCTCGGGCAGACCCTGCAGGATGGCGTGCTGCACCGGCGCGGCGCCCCGCAGTTTCGGCAGCAGCGAGTAGTGGACATTGATGAACCGCATTGGGTCACGATCATCCGGGAAATCGCACGGGATGATCTGTCCGAATGCCACCACCACGCAGACATCGGGTCGCGCCTCGTGCAGCCGCTCGCAAGCCTCGCCGCACGCCCCGCGTTCGGGCTGCAGAACGGGGAGACACAACTCCTCGGCGACTCTCTTCACCGCCGGAGGCTCGGGCGCGCCGCTTCTCCCGCGCGGCCGGTCGCACTGGGTGACCACGGCCACGATATCGTGCTTCGGCGCCAGATGCTTCAGGTACCTCGCCGCGGTCGCGGGTGTTCCGAAAAACGCCAGCCTCATCCGCCACCACTCCTGTTCCTGCGCATGCGCTCGAACCGCTCCTTTGCCTCCTCCCAGGTGGTGTCCTCGAAGCGGTATCCCTGCTCCTCACTATCGTCAGGAACCATCCACCTCAGCGTACCGGCCTCCGCGCGGTCCACGAACAGCACGCCGTTGAGATGGTCAATCTCATGCTGGATCGCCCGCGCCATCAGCCCCTCGGCCTCGATCTTCAGAGCCGTCCCATCCAGGCCCACGGCCTCGGCGATCACCCGGGCGCTGCGGCGGACTACGGCGTGGAGCGTGGGCAGGCTCAGACAGCCCTCCATGCCTTCCTGCTCGCCCTCGCGCTCCACAATGCGCGGGTTCAGGAGGCAGACGATCTCCGCGTCCTCGCCCTCCTCTTCCGCATCCTCGTCAATCCACTGCAGACAGATCGCCCGCACGGACTCGCCCACCTGGGGCGCTGCAAGTCCCACACCTCGCGCTTCGACCATGGTGGGAGCCATGTCGTCGAAAAGCTGGAGGATCTCGTCGGTTATCTCGTGTACCGGCTTTGCCTTCTTGCGCAGAACCGGGTCTCCACAGAACAGAATCTCGCGCTTCATGGCTCTCTCTTCTCGCATCACATCATGTCTTGCGGGTCGATGTCCACGGTTATCCGGGTTTCACCGACATCGCCCAGCATCTCAAACAGGCCATCCAGGGCCCGCCGGATGCGCGCCGGGTCCGGCCCCTTAATGAGCATGTGGAAGCGGAACTGCCCGCGCAGTTTGTGAAGGGGCGCTTCCACCGGCCCCAGGTAATGCACTTCGCCCCGCCCGCGTGCAACACCGGACTGCTCGAGAGCCGCGGCGGCTCGCGCGGCGACCCGGGCGACCTGCTCGGCGTCCGAATCAGCGAAAGCGATCCGGGCTAGGGAGCTAAAGGGAGGATACCCGTTCTCGCGCCTCGAAGCAAGCTCCCGGTGGTAGAACTCGGAGTAGTCGTGGCGGCTCGCGGCGGCGATTGCGGGATGCTCGGGGTTGTACGTCTGCACAATGACCCGGCCCGGTCGGTCCGCGCGTCCAGCGCGACCACTCACCTGGGTCAGAAGCTGGAAGGTCTGCTCGGAGGCCCGGAAATCCGGGCGGTTGAGCCCCGTATCCGCATTCAGCACACCCACTAGGGTCACGTTGGGGAAATCGTGGCCCTTGGCGATCATCTGGGTACCCACCAGAATGTTGGCCTCCCCCCGTGCGAATCGGCGCAGGATATCACCGTACGCCCCCTTCTTGGCCGTGGTATCCCGGTCCATCCGCGCCACGACCGCACCAGAAATCTGCCGCTCAACCTGGTCGGCAACCCGCTCCGTACCCAGTCCCCGGTAGCCGATGTCGTATCCCTGGCAATTCTCGCACTGGTCGGGCACCGGCCGCTCGTACCCACAATGGTGGCAACACGCCCGGCGAGTTCCGTGGTGGTAGATCAGGGCCACCGCGCAGTCCGGGCAACGCAGACTGTGGCCGCATTCGCGACACATGATGAAGGTGGAGAATCCCCGCCTGTTGAGGAACAGCATGGCCTGCTCGCCATTGTCCACGCATTCCTGGAGGGCCTGCAGAAGCACCTGCGAGAAGGTGCCGCCCTGGCCGTCCACCGGCTCCTTGCGCAAGTCAACGATCTGGACCGGCGGCAGCGGGCGGCTGTCCACACGCTCCGGGAGTTCCGCCAAGGACAGACCGCCATGTTCGGCCTTCGCCGCGAAATACGTCTCAATCGACGGCGTGGCGCTGCCCACGATGAGCACCGCATTCTCACGCCGGGCACGCTCCGCCGCCACAAGCTGGGCAGCATAGCGCGGCTCGGAGTCCTGCTTATACGCGCGCTCGTGCTCCTCATCAACCACGATCACGCCCACATTGCGACAGGGGGCAAAGATTGCGGAGCGCGCGCCGATCACAATGTCGGCCTCGCCACGCTGGATGCGGTCCCACTCGTCGTAACGCTCCCCTGGCCCCAGTGAGCTGTGCAGCACCGCCAGCCTGTTGCCAAACCGCGCGCGGAAGCGCCCCACCGCCTGGGGAGTGAGAGCGATTTCGGGCACCAGCACAATCGCGCCCCGCCCTGCCTCCAGCGCCAGGCGAATGCTGTGCAGGTAGACCTCGGTCTTGCCGCTTCCTGTCACGCCGAAGACGAGTACCGCTTCGTGCGCACCCCGCGCCAGGGCCTCGCGCACCCGGTCCACAGCCGCGCCCTGCGCGGGGTTGAGGTCCAGGAACAGCCCGCTCTCATCGCCAATCGTCTGGGCATCGGGTGAGCGTTCCACTCGACTGTCCTCGACGCTGACCAGACCCGCCGCGCGCAGTGCGTTCACCGCCTGCCGGGGAAGCTCAGCAACCGGCATCGGCCCGCCGGCCTGCATCAGCGCCCGGATCACCTCGGCCTGCTTCGGAGCCCGGGGTTCAAGGCCCGCGGCAACCGCCTCCCAGTCCGTCGTGCCATCGCCCACGAGTTGCGCGGTCTGCCGCGTCTTGGGCGCCGCGGTCGGACGGCTCACCTTCCGGCGCTCCACAGCAAGCCCTTTCCCGATCAGCCCCTGCAGCGCCGCTCCGGCCTTCGCCGCTCCCGCCCTTCCCCCGCCGAAGACCTGTCCAAGCTGCCAGGCAGTGGCCGATCCCCGCTGCCGCAGTTCTTCCAGGATCACCTTCTGGTTCGGTGCCGATGAAACCGCGAGATCGGCGGAAGAGTGCCTGCCCGCGTCTGTCAGTTCCACCGTCCGCACTGCTTTCCGCACGCCACCGGGAGGCAGGAAGCAACGCAGCGCATCGGCCAGCGAGCACCGATAACGGTCTGCCATCCACAGCGCCAGGTCGACGTCCTGGGGACGCAGGGGGTCTTCGTCGGTGAGTTTTTCGGTTATCGGGCGCGTACGAAAGCCCGGCGCGATCTCAGTGAGGCGGATCACGAAACCCGGCACAGTCTGTCTGCCCAGGGGCACGCTGACATAGCTACCCACCTTCACCTGTTCGCGCAGATGCTCGGGCAGCGAATACGTCAACACCCGGTCCAGGGACCGGGTGTCGGCGTCAACGATGACCTCGCAGTAGGCATCGCTCTGCTCCGGTTCGTCG
>JAGPGE010000178.1 GCA_018056145.1 Armatimonadota bacterium | reverse complement strand
GATCTTCAGCGTGAGGCGCATCTGGTCCCCACACTGGGGATTGCCAACGTCCCCCACCGCGTCGGGGTCTTCGAGTTCCCCCATGTTGCGCGGGTTCTGGAAGTGCTCCATGACTTGCTCGGAGTAAAGCATTGCGCATCATCCCTTTGCAGCAATATAACCTGATTATACTTCGTCAAGGACACCTGTCAAGCGCGACTTGGCTGCGCGATCAAAGCGTTTCCCCTAATCCCTGGTGTCGCGAAAGCAGATCTGCTCCAGCCAGCGCAGCCCCTCGCGGAACTGGTCCGGGTCGGTATCCAGTGCGTAGTATACCTCTAATGTGGGCAGAGCGGAGGGGTTCCTGCTGAAAATCGCTTCCAGAATCCCGCGGATGTCGATCCAGGAGTCCTCGACGAGTTGCGACGGGTGCACCGGGTACTTCTTCTGCAGCCCCTGTTCGCGGAGGATCGCGAAATCGAAGTCTTCTAGAATGCGGTTGTTGTGGATGTGCAGGGAACCGACCCGATGCGCAACCGCAGCAGCGAAGTCCACGACGTCGAAGCCATAGTACGCGGCATCCAGCGCGGCGTGGCCGACGTCGAAACACAGGCCGATGTGCTCTGAAGGCAGGCGGTCGAGGATCGCCAAGTATGTCTCGGGCCGGGCGACGAGCGGGTGGCTCATCATGTTCTCGAGGTGGACCGGAACGCCGACCTCGTCGGCCACCCGGGCCAGCCTCTCCCCTGCCCTGACTGCCACGTCCACCGCGCGCGCCTCGTCCCAGCCGGACGGGACCTGTTCGTGGAAGACCCCGACAGAACGCTGCAGATGGGTGACAACGTAGATCGCGTCCCAGTCCGGCGCGCGCCTGATCTCGCGCTCCATCAGTGTCAAGGCGCGCTCCTGACGTTCGGAGTCGGTGTCGAAAACCGAGGCGAGAAGCGGGTATTCGGGGTACTCTACGTCGCGGAATAGCGGACTATGCAGACCCACCGTCCATTCATTGCGCTCGATGAAATCGCGGATCTGCGCCTCCTGGTGGGACTGCTGCATCACCAGTTCCACACGGCCGACACCGTAGCCCTCCACACGCTCGAGGTGCTCGAGTGCGCCGGCGACGATTCCCATGTGGTTCCTGCAGGCTGGTACTGGCGGCATCTTATTGCGGCCTCACAAAGGTCAATCTGCAATTCGCGGCGAAACGCCAATTTGGACGGGTCACAGGCTGAGAGGAGCGTTTCGCATGGCAATGCGTACGGCAGCTATCGCGTTGGTAATCATCTTTGTGCTCAGCGGCACGTGTCTCGGCGAGCAACCGGGGCGGCTGGTGACCTCAACGGAACTGGCGGACCCTCGCCTGCGCCTGCCGATGTCTGGCGACGCGTGGCTCCAGCAGACCGCGACCGTGCGTCTTGCGGCAGGACCGAACGCCATGGCCTTCGCTTTTGGGGCGCTGGAGATACCCCTGGACAAGCTCGAACTGGATATCACCGATCCTGCGGGCGCCGTTGAGATCACGGACACTGCAATCGCTCCGGAAGATGGCGGGAGCATCCTCTGGCAGCTGTCCGCAGCCCAGAACTGCGCCGCGACGATGGAGATCGGTTTCCCACTGAAGGGTATCGAGTGGCGCTGCGAGTATGACCTGTCGCTCCCGGTCGACCCGGCGAAGGTCGATATCAACGCCTGGGCGGTCATCACTAATAGGAGCAAGCTCGAGTTCCCCTGGGCACAACTGACTCTCCCCGGCGGGCACCCGCTTTCAGCTCAGCTCATCCAGAACGAGACCGTGAAGCTCCCGCTGTTCAGCGCCACAGGGCTGGCATGCGCGCCGGCGTTTGTCTACGACCCGGCGAAGTACAAAGGCGATGTCACCGCGGTGCTGCGCCTCCTGCGGGACGGCCAGGACGTGTTCAGCGCCAGGGGCGTGCCCGCTGGGAAGCTCACCATCCACTCGCCCGGGCCTCCGACGACGTATCTCGGCGAAGATACCCTTCCGTACCTGGCGCCGAGCGAGCGCGTGGACGTCCGGCTGGGTATTGTGCCCGAAGTCACGGTCGCGCGCAAGGTGGTCAAGTCCACCCAGGTCGAGCCAAAGACAGACGTCCGCAACAAGCTCGTGCTTTTCCACCAAGACGATGAGATCGAGTTCGAGATCAAGAACATGCGCAAGACCGCGCTGCGTCTTGAGGTCAAGGATCGCATCCCCGGCGACTGGAAAATGGTCAAACACTCCGACCCGTTCGAGCGTGAGGACGGAGAGACGATCCGGTTCGACCTGGAGGTGGGGCCCGGCGCGACCCGGAAGGTCACCTACACGGCGCGGCGGATGAACCTGGAGCCGTAGGTCCGTGGGTGGAACTGCTCGCAGAGAAGCCAGAGCCGTGCTCTCCGCGGTGAGTACACGATGCGGGGCATGGTGTGGCACCCGGTGTATCACCACTCGGCGGCGGGGGTTTTCCAGTATTCTCGCGCGAAGGCCGCGAGGTTGCTGACCATCGATTCGAAGAGAATACGTCCGAACTCCTCGGTGGCGCAGGTCGGGTCGCCGTAGATCCCCGTCTCGCTCCTTTGAATGCCCCAGGTCGACCAGAACGCTGCCTTGCTTCCGGAGAAGCCATCCTTCGGGAAGAACTCGGATTCGAAGCGGAAGATGTCCTGGTCAGTCAGACGTTCCATGTCCACCGGCTCGCCGAAGTGCAGGAGCAGCGAAGTCTCGAACTCACCGCCATGAATGCAGCCGCCCGGCGCGGACTGGCGGTGCTCCCGAACCGCATTCGCGGCGAGTGACGCGACCTGCACCACCGCGATGTACACTCCGGTCTCGTCGGCCACCTCCCGGGCAACCATCTCGAGAATGCCCGGATGATGCCCGTGGCCGTTGACGAGGATGATCTTCGCAAACCCCATATCGGTGAGGGACTTGATCACGTCAAAGACCAGGTCCGCCACCACGCGAGTGCGCACCCGGATCGTCCCGGGCCAGTGGGCAAGTTCTCGACCTGAGTAGCCCGTCCAGATAGCGGGGAGCGTGAGAGTCGGCGGGTCCGGGTGCAGGAGCTTTTCGGCGCCATGCACCGTGCGTTCGGCGATGAAGGTGTCCGCGCCCGTGGCCAGATGCTGCCCGTGCTCTTCGACCTGCCCGATTGGCAACAGGCACAGGGCATTGGCGGCGGCAAGTTCGCCGATCTGAGGGCTTGTCAGTCGCGCGAGTTCAGGCATTGTGAGGCCTCCAGAAGCAATTCGCCGGCGTAGTTACACGCGTTCGGACGCAATCCCGAGCATTCCGCACAGCTCTTCGAGCCGGGAGGAGACGTCGCCGTAGCAAAGCGCGAAATGCTGGCTGGCGATGGTGTCGAGGAGCCGCTGCGGGTCACCGTCCAGGCGCACGTTGAGCGCCGGGAAGCGACCCTGGCGCAGGTCGGTTTCGACGCCAGTGCCGGTGCCGTACACGAGCCGGTAGTCCCCGCGACCCTCAACGAGCCGCGCGAAAGTCACCGACCCCTGCTCCAGTACACATGAACTGATCACTCCGTCGAAGCCGGGATAGTCCAGCTCGCGAATGACCGCCGCCGGGCACTCGGGAGTCGCTTCCCGCGCGCCCTTGGCGAGGCACGTGGGAGCGAACCCGCAGGCACTGAGAAGCATTGTGTCTCCGGTTAGGTCGAGAATGTCGCCGTAGGTCACGGTATCCCCCGTGAGGGCCGCGAGCATGCACTGGGTTGCGCTAAGCATCACATCACCCTCGCATGCACACACCAGCCCCTCATCCGCCAGCCGCGACAGGGGAACGCAGGCAGTCATGCCCCACTCCTGGGACAGCTCGTACTGACATTTCACATTGAGCGCGTGGAGCGCATGGCGGTCGGCAAGCCGCCGCAGTGCCCCGTACAGCCGCGCAGGCTTCGCGAGCCGCTCCGCGTCCACCTCGATGCGCATTCCCGCGGTGAGATCGTCGATGAGCCCGCGCAGGTCGCTGAAGTCCAGGCGCTCAGCGAGTCGCACCAGTGTGTAGGTGTCGAAATGAACGACCTCCGGCCCGATATGCCGGCGCAGGAGCAGGTGGTCGAAGGTGCCCGGGTACATGGACATCGAGGCGTAGCCCACGAGGCCGATGCGGGTGCGTTTCAGTTGCTGGAGGGCATGGGCGGCCAGCGAGAAATCCACGGCGCGGGCGTATGCCTTTGGATCATCCGGGAAGCCGATGATGTTGGTGAACCGGTAGCCCATGCGGTCCAGGGCGCCCTTCATCACACAACCGGCCACGAACGAGCCCGTCGACTCGCGTCGGCCATTCTCCTCGTGCATGCCGAATGTCCAGACAGCGAGCGGCAGGTGCTCGATCTCGCGGATCGCGGCGACCGCGGTGGACGCTTCAACCCAGGTGCCCAGCCAGACGATCACCCCGTCCAGGCGCTCGCCGGCCATCTCGAGCCCACGGGACGCGGCGGAACCCGGGTCGGTATGGGCGATCCCGTCAGAAATGGGCAGGATGCCACGATCCCGCAGGGCATCCATCGCCCGGGCCGCGAACCTCTCCCCTACCTCGTTCGGGTAATCCGGGTGCCCGATATTGATGAAACCTATGCGTGCGGCCATTCCGTCAGGTCACCTCACTGCGCGCCGGCCGGGTGGCCAGCCACAATCCAAGAATGATCGCCGCGCCGCCCAGCATGAATGCCAGCCCGATCTTCTCCCCGAGCAATGACCAGCCCAGGAAGGTGCCCACAAGCGTCGCGAAGTACTGGGTCGGCCCGAGAACGTTGGCATCCACGTATTCCAGGGCCTTGTACCAGATCAGCATTGAAAACGCGCTGGGACCAACGCCGAGGAATACTGCGACGGCAAGTTCTGACCCGTTCAGCGGCTGCCAGGCGCCCTTCAGGGCCACAACGGGCAGGTACAGCAGGCCCCCGAAAAACAACGCGAGCGCGCCGGTCTCCAGGCCGCCCAGGCGTTGCGAGATTCCCTTCCCAACCACCGTGTAGGCTGCCCAACTGCACGCCGACAGGGTCGCGAAGGCGCACCCCAGCAGGTCATTGCTGCCGCCCGGAGTTCCCGCGAGGTCGCCCAGGCTCACGAGAACGCACCCGGCCAATCCCACCAGGAGCCCGGCGGTTCGCAGCAGCGGCACGCGCTCGCCGATGAGCGGAGCGAACAGGGCGATGAAAACCGGGTTCGCATTCACGATGATCCCGGCATTGATAGAGGACGTGAATTGGACCGCCAGGAACACCCCGGACCCCATGCAGAAGATGCCCAACGCGCCCAGCCCCGCGATCCGGGGCCATTCCGCTGCCGCGCGTTTCAGGTCTCGGCTACGCCCGCTGAGCATGAGATAGCTAATCGCCGCGATCCAGCCGAGGTTGAACCGCAGGGCAGCGACGAACATCGGGTCAATACCGCGCACATCCACCAGGTAGCGCCCCGCAGCGAATACCGTCCCCCACAGGAGGCTTGCGAGAAGACCGAGTGTCAGGCCCAGGGCTCGCGGCGACATCCCCCTCATTCCGCCGCCGCCGATCCCAGCCCGAAGCGAACCACGGTGATGCTGTAGGGCTCGCAATCGACGGCCAGCGCGCCAGCGGCACTAAGCAGCCTCTCGACCGGGTACAGACTGTCAGCAATCCGCCGGGCTGAGTAGCGGTACAGGTTCGCGGCAGTGATGTCTCCAGGCACCTTCAGGCTCACACGGAGGGCAGGCGTCGCGCGCTTGTGGACGAGGATGACCGAGAGTATGCCGGTAGAATCACGAACGGCGTAGGTTTCCAGCGCGGCGTCCGTGAGTTCGCCCCGCACGGCGCTCTGGGCGGTTTCGGGAGGGAGCGAGCAGGTCGTTTTCAGCATCTGCGAACCCGAACGCAGCCCCGCAACCTGGTGCAGGAGGGCGTGGGCGAAGTAGCAGGCCTGCGGCTGGTATTCCGGCGGCCAGACGATGAGCCCAAAGCCGCCGATGGTGGCGAAATGCATCACCATGTCCGCCGCACCCAGCGCCGAGTTGCACAGCACCGAGGCACTCAGGATACCCCCGAAGGCATTGGTGCAGCGCTTGTCGGTGAAGGGCTTGCCGTCCTTGCTCCAGATCGCGTTGGAGTTGTACTCGGTGCAGATGGCGAGTATGCGCTTGTCAGTGAGCGGCGCCAGTTGGGCGCGGATGTATGCGGGAGTCTCGCGGAACCACGGGGTGCGCGACATCAGCGTTTCATTGGACTCTTCGAGGCTGTGCGTGGTGTAGATGTGGTAGCTGACGAAGTCCAGCATCGCCTCGCCGTCGGGGCGCTTCAGCACGTGTCTGCCGAACTCCGCGGTCTCCCAAGCCGCCCAAGTTGCGGCGCCGCCGATGATCGCGTCGGCGTCCTGCGCGCGAATGGCCCGGGCCGCCACAAGGTACATTTCCGCGATGCCATCCCACCCGAAACAGTCGGGCTTCTCGGCATGGATGATGTTCGGCTCATTGAAGACCTCGTACCACCTGCAGCGGTCTCCGTAGCGCCGCGCGACTTCAGATGCATACTCATCCCAGGCCGCGCGACCGGTCTCCGTCTTCCACCAGCCGGTCTCTGCCGTGCCGCCGATCCACTCCGGCCCTGCCTGGCGCAGACAGAGCATGGGCCGCATCCCCGCCTCGATCACCTGGGCCACCGAGCGGTCAGTGGAATCCCAGTTCCAGGTGCCGGCATCCGGGCGGATTTCCACCGCGGTCAGGAAGATGCGCACCACAGAGACGCCGACGTCCCGCAGTAGTTTCCTGGCCGCCTGCGATCCGTAAGCGCCCGGCATGGTCATCAGTTCGCCGGTGATGCCGTTGGAGGTGTGGTGCTCCGGCCCATCGTAGTGCAGGCCGAAGAAGTCGGGCGGCACCGTACTGAGGACCTCGCCAGTGACCTGAACTTCCACGGATTCCTGCGCGGAGGCGGACGCGAGAAGGCAGAGCGCGAGAGTCACGGCAAACAGTACCGGGCAGGCGGGGTTCAGCTTCGGGCCCATGTTGCCACTTCCCTCGCAACACGCGACCAGCTGATGAGCGCCCGGCCCGCGTCGGCGTTGATCGTCTGGATGTCGCACAGCTTTAGGTTGAACAGGTGGTTTCCGGCGCCTGATGCGAGTACCCGCAGTTCCTGGCGCATCTCGTCCTCGCCCCACAGGAGGAGCACATTGGTGGGGTGAGAATGCACTTCCAGGACCACATGCTCCGGCAGGCACTCGGCAATCGGCGCCACATGCGACCAGGGCGAGACGTGGAACTCGCGCAGGTTGGGCAGGCCGCGGATTGTGGCGGCTTTCGCGGTCAGGTCTTCGCACCCATGGTAGTACACCTTCCCCCACAGCTCGGCAATGGGGATGTTGTACGGGTGGACAAACTCGGCGTATGTATCCGGACCATACGAGGCCGCGGATTGGGCGTGCAGATACCCCCACGCTCCCGCGAGGCGCTTCTCCAGACCCGGCGTCACCGTGTCCCCTGGACTGTGCAGGCTGGGCTCGGCGGCGTCCACAAAGCCGGCGGCTTCACGCGCCCGGTGGTACTTCACCATTGCCCGGCTGAGGAAGTCCATGAGCTGTTTGAGCCATTCTGGGCGGTCGTAGCAGTCGAAGAGCAGATTGTCCATGCCCCGCAGGCGCACCGCCCACTCGAAGGGCCCGTTGTGCAGGGCGTCGCAGTGCCAGCTTACGGGTACGAGGTCGCCCACCAGCGCATCAAGCTCTTCGGCCTGCCGCGCCATGCGCTCCGGGTCATGCCTGAACTCCGGGGCTCGCAGCTTCGCGAGGTCATCTGGGTCATCCAGCGGCGGGACTGGCTTGTACGCTCCGCCGGCCATGCCGGTTGAGTGGAAGGCGAGAGGTACGCCCCACAGTTCATCGGGCGCCATGTCAGGCAAGACCGACAGCCGCAGGGAGGGCTGGATAGGCGTGTCGTCGGGGATGCTCCGCGCGCGCCAGAGGGTGTGGCGCAAATGCATCTCGACGATGCGCGCCAGGCCGGACCTATAGTGGAAGGTCTCTTCCGGCAGGATCTGCTGCCACACGAGGTCCTGCCATCCCTGAAACATGGCGCAGCTTACAGGAATCTCGGAGGTCTGGCCTGCGAAATGCGCGGTCCACAGGGCCCGGCGGCGCTGCTGCTCGCCGGAGTGGTATTCGTCCCACAACTCGCGAGCCAACCCGGTCAGGACTGGGCAGGTCGGCATGGCGTCACCCGCCGAACCGGCGGACGAATTCCACGTTCTGCCGGACCATTTCCGGGTTGTCGCCGGTGAACATGCCCACGTTCGCAGCGTCCGTAGGCTTGATATTCTGGTATGCAAATCGGAAGGCGGCTTCGGCATCCACGCGGCCGGCGCCCAGGATCTTGTAGGCGATGCACGGCTTGTCAATCCGGCGGATCGCATCAATGGCGAGCGGCGGGTCGGCTGGGTCGAAGCGCTCTCCCCCACCGGCATGCAGGCTCCCGCAGTTGTAGAAACAGACTACGTGGAAATCCGCCGGGATGCCCGCCTCGAAGATCGCGACGTGGCTTTCCGCAACATGCCCCGCGAGCCCCGCAAGCAGCCCCTGTTCGTGGATGAAGTCGATCATCCGCGCAATGGGCCCATAGTCGCCGGTCTTGTAGCACTCATCGGTCACCGCGCCGTGAATGTAGTACGCTATCGCGCCGTGGTCCGCGGCGGCCAGGACGTTGGCTTCGAAGCCGTCCGCTCCCACGCCCATCTGGGCGATCCATTGCAGCGCTCCGCCTTCATTGCGGAACTCCCGAAGCATGCGCCAGATGTGGGCATCGGTGCGCAGGCAGCAGGTGTTGATGCCCGCCTCTTGGCACTCGAAGAGTACTTGTTTGATCCGCTCGGTGGTGTAGTAGTCGAGCATGGCGGCGTCGCGCTCCGGGGTCTGGTGCGAGAACCCGCTGAAAGGATTGCCGCCGATGGTGAGACGGGTGACCTGGTGGTTGCCAATGGCGATGGTTGGGAGCAAGACAGTAACCTCGTAGGGCGTAGAATGACCCCGGGACGCGCGCCGTTCTCGAGTGCTGCCTTCGATCGGGCGTCAGCTTCCATAATGGGCTCGACTCGCTGGACGGCGCGAGCACCCCGCACCTGATCGCTTGTCGGTTCCGCTGTGACGACAGGCTACCGCCAGAGATGCAGCGCCAGCATGAGCAGCAGGAGGACAGCTGGCGTGCCCCCGAAACAGCCCGGGCGAGTGGCCACATTGCGGGGAGCGCTGCCGGCGCCTCCGGGGACGCCTTTCGCCAGGAAATCCCGGTACTGCTTGAGCCCCGGCAGCATCTTCTCCCTTAGGCCATCTCTGTCCATGTGGCGGATCTCGCCACCCTTGTCGCCGAACTGTGCGGCCATCAGACGGCCAACGATGGGCACTTCGGCGATGAGATCCGGCCAGACTTCGGCCAACTCATCGCGCGCCGGGGCGGCTTCCTCGTCTGA
>JAGPGE010000177.1 GCA_018056145.1 Armatimonadota bacterium | reverse complement strand
ATATATGTCTGCTCCATCCCGCGCAGGTACATCATGGGTTTGAGTTGCGCGGTGCGGTCGAGACGGTCGCCGGCGCTCACCACCGCATAGCCCGCGTGTACGAGACACTGGTCACGTACCCGCGAGTAGTCCCACCAGTCAGGGTTCGGCCATCGGTCGTAGGCGTGGATCTCCGCCGCGTTGCGCGCCTGTGAAAGGGGCGCTTCGACCACATGCTGGTAGGTCCAGGTGTAGTCGCCGCCTGTCACCGTCTTGGGCAGCCGGCGCACTCCCCACAGGTCCTCCACGCTGCCGTCGGGGTACCGCCGAAAGCTCTGGCCCATGCAGGATGGCCCCTCGACAGTGCGCAGGTCGAAGCCGAAATGCCGCAACAGGGCCTCCCGGTCGGGCAGGCCGAGGTGTGTAAGCAGGCGCGCAGTGACTTCGGGCGTCGCCCAATAGTCCCGGGGCAGGCGGTCCGGCCTGCGGTGTGCGACTGCTGTCAGCACGCGGTCTCTGTGGGTCAAGGGTCGGGCCTCCGACTCTGCATGGCGCTGAAGCCAGATTCCACTCGGTCCGCGGCCCCTCCTGCTTTCCCTGCCGTGTCGCATCATCCATGAAGGCGAAAGGGCTCGTCTGGCGAAAACAACCCGGAATACCGCCGCGCGATCCCTGCGCGACTACCGGGAGGCGCATGGAGCATGAAACTTGATCTCCTGCGAGTACTGTCTGATTCCGAGATCAACGACATCCATGAAGCGAGCCTGCATATCCTCGAACACGCCGGTGTGAAGATCGGCAGCCCGCGGATGCTCGAGTTCCTGCGCGACCGCGGCCTGCCCGTGGATGCGGAGACGCAGGTCGTGCGCTTCCCGCGACAGGCCATTGAGGATGAGGTCTCAAAAGTCCCGGCGCAGTTCGAGGTCTGCGACCGCAACGGCCGGCCGGCGTTCGTGATCGGCGACGGCGCCCCGAAGATCGCTGCCGGGCATAATGCGGTGTTCTGGGTGGACTGGGACTCCGGCGTCACCCGCAAGTCCACCTGTGAGGACGTAGCGATCTTCTCCCGGGTCTGCCAACACCTGAAGCACATCGACATGATCGGTATCCCGGTCATGCCCCAGGATGTCCCCAGCCAGCGCGCGACCCTGCTGTACGGCGTGCGCGCGGTCATCGAGAACAGTGACAAGCCCGTGTACTTCTCCACCGACCGCGCGGACGTGAACCGCGCGTGCATCGAGCTGTTGCGCGCGGCTTTCGGAGGCGACTTCAGCAGGCAGGTCTACGGGATCAGCCAGCTCTCGCCCACCAGCCCCTTGGTCTGGGAGCCAGGGGTGCTCGAGGCCATCATGGACACGGTCACCACCGGGGTCCCGCTGGCGATCCTTCCGGAGCCCAACGCCGGGGTGTCGGCGCCTTTCACTCTCGCCGGGTTGCTCACTGTGAACAACGCCGAGTGCCTGTCCGGGCTTGCGATGATTCAGATGCTGAAGCCCGGCCACAAGGTTCTCTACGCAAACTCGTGGACGACCACTGACATGCGCACCGGCGCTGCGCTGGTGGGTTCGGTTGAGACCTCGATCTGCCGCATCGCCGGCGCGCAGCTTGCCCGTTTCTACGGCGTGCCCTGCCACACCACGGCGCCCAATTCCGACAACCACGCCCATGATGAACAGAACGCGTGGGAGAAGACGCTGAGCACCTTCTGTTCGGTGGGCGCGGGCAATGACCTCATTGTGAACTGCGGGATGTTCGCCACCGGCATGACCTGCAGCCATGAGCAACTGGTGATGGACGAGGAAATCTCGGCGCTGTCGCGGCGGCTCGCAGGGGGTCTTGAAGTCAGTGAGGAGACCATCGCGCGGGACCTCATCGAGCAGATCGGACCCCAGGGACCGACGTACCTGACCACCGACCACACCCTCGCGCGCCTGCGTTCCGACGAGTATCACGTCCCGAACGTGGCCGTGCGCGGGCCCTTCGCAAGCTGGCAGGCTGCGGGTGCGCCAGATGCCGTGGCCTTGGCTCGCGCGAAGGCGCGCGAACTGGCGGCGCGACCCTTCCCCGAACTGGACGCGGACCGCAAGGCTCATCTGGCGCGAATCATCGCGGAGTTCGGCGGCTGACATGCTCGCTCTGTGGCGGCGATGCGATTGGGAAGTCGAGAGCGACCCGGACGGCGGGCGCCTCACCCGCGTCTGTTGGCGCGGGCGCAGTCTGCTGACAGGGCCTCACTTGCCGGGCGGCACGTTCACCCCGCCGGACCCGGCTTGGGGCGAGTACGAGACCCGCCCGGTTTTCGGGTATGATGACTGCTGGCCATCGCTGGAGGTCTCGGCATGGCCGGGACGCGACCGCAGGGTGCGCGACCACGGCGAACTGTGCTGGCTGAGGTGGGCGCTTGACGCAAGCCCGGAGGCGCTTCAGGGAAGGGTGGCCGACCCGGAAGGTGAATGGTCATTCAGGCGCGTTCTGTCCTGCGCTGCGGGTGCGTTGCGGTTCGACTTCACCGTGCGGAATATGGGGAGCCGGCCGCTCGCAATGACCTGGGCCGGGCACGCGCTGGTGAGGCCGGGGAATGTGCGCTCTCTAAAGCTGCCCGCGTGCCGGTCGGTCACTCGCGAGTACCCGCCGCCGTCGTCGCGATTCGCGGGCGGCGCCGCGGACGTCTGGTCTGCACTTCTGGCATTGCCCGATAACGAGCCGGCGATGCTCGTTCTTCGGCATTGCCTCGAGTCGGAGTTCCGCGTCGATTTCGACGGCTTCCTCTGGCGCGTGGAGATCCAAGGCGTCGAACGGCCATCTCTCGGCCTGTGGTACAATCCGGGCGCGTATCCGCCTGAGCCCGGTCTGCAGCGGGAGGAGTTCGGCCTGGAGTGGATGCTCACGCCGGAATGTCTTCTGGAAGATGCCGCGGCCAACGGCAACGCAATGATGGTGGCCCCGCGGGATGAGCTGCGCTGGGCCGTAACCTGGAGCATCGAGGAGACCCCATGAACGAGACCCTGCGGCCGGTTGCCGGCCGGCCTTTCGACGCAGCCCCTTTCGCCCGACCTTTGGCCGAAGGCTGCGGACTCATCTGGGATGACCCCCGGGAGATTCACCGCGTGACCGCCACCTTCGACGGAGCGGTTCCGCAAGGCCTCGAACTCCAGTACTGGCGCTGCAAGTGGCCGCAAGTGCGTCTGCCCAAGGACCACGCGGAAGGGCGCGGGTCAGCGGGATGGTGGCAACTGGGCGACTGGTTCAATGGCGAGTGGCGCACCGCGGACGCAGAGATGATCGTGGCGGGGAACGCTGCGACCTTCACCTTCCGACCGGTCTGTGCCACCGAGTTCCCTGATGTAGCCGGCTTCGACGCCACCTTCCGCACGACCATGAAGCTGCGGCTTTCGTGCAACGAAGCGCCGGTCCACCTGAGCGCGATGACGGACTCGACCTGGGAGCGCCGCGTCATCACGGTTCTCAGCGCCGTGCCCTATGACGGCCTGAGGTTCGAGGCCTTCAACGGCCACATCGAGAGCGCGGACCAGATTGCGCCCGGAAAGCACGTGGTCAGCCTGTGGTGCGCAGCGAACTGTGACCCGCACACTTTCGACAAGACGCTGCTTACGATCAGCGGAGCGCAGACGGTGACTGTGGCCCTGGATGACTTGGTTCAGGCCCCTGTCTGGATCGCGGATTATGGGCTCTGTGTGGTGGCGGGCGAGGAGGCCCGCGACTACGCGGGCGTGTGTTCCGAAGCCGCCCTCGACGCCCGGCCGGGCATCTACGAGATGGTGGCGCACCTGCCGGAGCAGTCCTGGCGCCGGGCGTGGGACAACATGGTGCCCAAGCGGAGCAGACTCTGTTTACCCCTCGCGCCCGACGGCAGCCGGCACAAGTTCGCGCTCAATCCGGACGGTTCGCTGAGGTACAGGACGAACAACGAGGTGCTGCTCAAGTGCCGTGGCGCCGACAGCGAGCGACTGGAGGTCGACTGCGCCGACATACACCTCAGCTTCGGCCTGCCCTCCGAGCACGCCTCACGCACTATCGAAGACGGGATCCTACCCGTTGGGATGACGACATGGGACACGCCCGAGGGCACCGTCGAGCAGGTCGGCTTCGCCACGATTCTCTCGGGCACTGACCCGGAAGGCCCCGCACCGGCTGCGGATACAGGCGGCGTCTGCATGCTGAAGTTCACCTTCACGGGATCGGGCACGTTCCGGCTTCCCCTGCGCTTCGAGGCGTGCGGGGCGGCAGAGGAACTTTCGATTGATGAGCATGGCCTGATCCGCGCGGGCGACAAGGTCCGGGCCCTGATTGACGCATCCGGCATGGGTGAGCTGGTGGCGGGGGAAGAGGGGCTCGAGTACTCAGTCGCGCTGGCTGACAGCGAGCGCCACGAAGTCATCCTCACCGTGCCGTACGTCTGGCCGACGCCCGACGAGGTCGAGCAGTTGCAGGCGCTGGATTTCGACCGCGAGCGAAAAGCGGTGGGCGATTACTGGCGACGGATTCTCGGAGCGCAGATGGAGCTGGTCTCGCCCGAAGACGATCTGAACGAGTTCTTCACCTCCGTGGCGATGCACTCGCTCATCAACTCCGAACTCGAGCCCAGTTCCCGCCGGCGCTTCGCCCGGGCCGGCTCCTTCAGCTACCTGGCCTTTGCAAATGAATCCTGTATGATGATCACGGACCTCGACCGCCGCGGCATGCATGATGCGGCACGGGAGTGTCTCGAAGGCTTCCTGCATTACCAGGGCACGGTCCCGCTACCCGGCGATTTCCGGTCGCAGGAGGGAGTGTTGTGGGGAGCCGCGGGGTACGAGCACATCGGCTACAACCAGCATCACGGGTGGATTCTGTGGTGCCTGGTCGAGCACTTCCGCTTCACCCGAGACGAGGAATGGCTGCGGTCCGTTGCCGCGAAGGTGCTGGCGGCGGCGGATTGGATCATCAATGAGCGTGAGCGCGGCCTGCCTGCCGACAGCCCGGAGGCGGGCCTGCTGCCGCCGGGAAACCTTGAGGACATCACCGACTGGTGGCCCTGGCTCAGCACCAACTGCTACACCTGGCGCGGGCTGAACGCCGCGGCCTGGGGGCTGGCGCAGATCGGCCACCCAGATGCCGGGCGATTGCAGGCGAAGGCGGACGAGTACCGGCAGGCGATCATCACCTGCTTCACCCGGGCCGCCGAACGTTCACCGGTGGTGCGCCTGCGCAATGGGACTTATGTGCCCCACATCCCCTCTCACGTCTACCGCCGGGGGCGCAGTTTCGGCTGGATCTGCGAGACCCTGGAAGGCGCCATCCACCTGCTGATCACGGGAATCCTCGACACTTGCAGCCGCGAGGCCCGGTGGATCATCAACGACTATGAGGACAACCTGTACCTAAGCGAGCAGTACGGGTACTGCATCGAGGACCATGCCCGGCACTGGTTTGACTGGGGCGGTTTCTCCATGCAGGCCTGCCTGCTGTTTCAGGTCGAGCCGTACCTGTACCGTGATGACGTGAAGCACGCCCTGCGCAGCGCCTTCAACGCCCTCGCCGCTAACTACTACCCCGACACACGCATGGCCGCCGAGCACGCGCTGCCCGAACTGGGCGACTGGCGCGGCGACCACTACAAGAGCCCCGACGAGGCCAACGCCTGCGGCTGGCTGCGTTACCTGTTCGTACGCGAGGACGGAGATGACCTGATCGTGGGGCAGGCTGTCCCGGAGAGCTGGCTCGAACCGGGACGCCGCTGTGGCGTGAAGGGCGCGATGACCCACTTCGGCGCGATGAGTGTGGTTTTCGAGGGAGGGCAGGACGCGATCACCGTGCACCTGGATGCCCCGCGGCGCAATCCGCCGGAACTGATTAAGCTGCGACTGCGCACCCCAGCGGGACGCAAGCTGGACCTCATTGACACATGCGGCCCGGCATGGGTCGCGATCGACGGCGACTGGGTCTCGCTTCCTGGAGACTGCGGGAAGGTCACGGTCACCGCGAAACTGGCGCGCTGAGGGCTCTCGTCGCCGGGCTGCCCGGAGCACCGGCTTTCCGGCTGATGGCCAGCGCGGGGCGGACTCCCCGGTACGACCTGATGCCGGCAGACACCGACGCCATGGAGCGGCGGCTGCCGGCATCATATGGGGCCATCAGTTGACTTTGAGCCTCGGTTTCGGCAAAATACGGTCGGATGCGGGGCTTTGTTACATAGTGAAGTGATGCGGCCGGGAACCACGTGGCGTTTCCGGCAACGCGGGGGGGATCGCCTGGACTGAGGAGGTCTCCGCGTTGAGCCGTCGGAGTCAGCCGCCCTGGATCGCCCTTCTTGTCCTCGTCGCTTTCGGGTTCCCGTTGATCTGCAGTACCGCGCTTGCCAAACCGTCCTCCGCCCCCTTGAGCCCCGCGTTCAAGGCTTTCATCGCTGCGAAGAAATCCAGTGGCCGCAAGCCTGTGGCCAGCGACAGCGGGCATGGCAAGGGCGACATCCCGCCACCGGTGAACCGCGACTACATCGCGGGCCCTTCCGTACTCAGGGCCCTGGATGGAGCACCCGCCAGCTATGACCTGCGGTCCACCAGCGGCAAGGTGCCGCCAGTCCGGAATCAGGGAAGCTGTGGCTCCTGTTGGGCCTTCGCCACATATGGTTCCCTCGAAACCTGCATCCGCCCGACTGACACTTCCGACTTCTCCGAGAACCACCTGAAGAACAACCACGGCTGGGACTATGGCCCCTGTGAGGGCGGACACGCCTGGATGTCCGCGGCCTACCTGGGCCGCTGGGGAGGCCCGGTGTGGGAGTCCGACGACCCCTACGGCACTTCCGGCGGTACTTCGCCGCCCGGACTGGAACCCCGGGCCCACGTGCATGAGGTATGGTGGCTCCCCGCCGACCCGACCGTCATTAAGAATGAAGTGATGGCCCACGGCGGGGTCTACGCCAACTACCTCCATGATGACGCCTACTATAACTCGGCAACCGCCGCATATTACCATCCCACAGCGACATCAACAAACCACGCCGTCTGCATCATCGGCTGGGATGATGCTTACTCGAAGTCAAACTTCAAGGCGGGGACACAGCCCAAGGCGAACGGTGCGTGGCTGGTGCGCAACAGCTGGGGCACGAGTTGGGGCCTGTCAGGCTATTTCTGGGTGTCTTACGAGGACGCGAAATTCGCCAAGAGCACAATTGTCCAGTTCCCGGAGATCGAGTCCGCCAATAACTACGACTATCAGTACTGCTACGATCCGCTTGGCTGGGTGGGCGACCTGGGCTATGGCGGGAGCAACTACAGTATGTGGGCGGCGAACCTGTTCACGTCAACGGGTAACCACATCGTGAAGGCCATCGGGTTCTACGTGACCCAGGGTGGCGCGAGTTACTCAGCGCGCGTGTACAAGAACCCCACCAGCGGTCCCTACACCGGGGGGACGCTGGTCGCCACCGCAAGCGGGTCATGCACCTACGCGGGGCTGCACGCCGCCACCCTCTCCGCACCCGTATCCCTGACCACAGGAGACAGGTTCTCCATCTGCATCCAGTTCACCAACCCGTCGTATGCACGACCTGCGGCCTACGAGTTCCGGATCGCTGGCGCCACCAGCGCGGCAACCGCCTCTGCGGGGCAGAGTTACTACAGCAACAATGGGACCAGTTGGACGGACCTCACCACCTACGACAGCACCGCGAACTTCTGCATCAAAGCGTTTGCTGACGCTGTGCCACCGCCCGCGGTAACAGCCATCTCGCCGGACACGGGCACCAACACCGGGCCGGTCAGCGTCACCATCACCGGAACGGGATTCCGCACGGGCGCGACCACGAAGCTGACCCGCAGCGGACAGACAGACATCAACGGCAGCAGCGTGGCGGTGGTCAGCGACACCCAGATCACCTGCAGCTTCGACATCACCGGGGCCGCCGTCGGTCCCTGGAGCGTGGTCGTCACCAATGACGACGACCAGACGGGGACCCTGACGGACGGCTTCACCGTGGAGTACCCCGCTCCGACTGTGATCGAGATCGCGCCGGACAGTGGCCCCAACACCAGTTCGGTGGAAGTGACCATCGGCGGCACGGGTTTCCGCACAGGGGCAACCACAAAGCTCACGAGGACCGGGCAGGCGGACATAGCGGGCACCAGCGTGGTGGTGGACAGCGCCACGCAGATCACCTGCTCCTTCGATCTGACGGGAGCTGCCCTTGGCCTGTGGAACGTGGTCGTCACCAATGACGATGGTAGGTCCGGGCAGCTCGCCAATGGCTTCGAGGTGCTCGGGGAGCCGCCAACCATTACCGAGTGGGCTGTCGTGGCCACGCACAGCAATGGCGTGGGTCAGGTCATCACGCCGTGCACGGACGGCTACGTAGAACCGCGTACCTGCCGCCTGGCCATGCTGCGCCTGACATTCAGTGCCCCGTTGACCGCGGTTGCCGCGGCGAACGTGTCGGTGGCCGGGGTCAAAGGCGGAGACCTCTCGGCGAACGTCGCGGGGGTTACGCTGAGCGGTGACAACGACGTCCTGTGGATCGAGTTCAGCCCCGCGCTGCCGGATGACGAAACCTGCACGATCACGCTGTCAGACACTATCACCGGCCGGGACACCGGCCTTGCCCTCTCCGGTGATCGCGACTGCATCTTGAAGGTCTGCATCGGGGACGTTAACGGCAGTTCACGCGTGACCATCACGGACATGTACGTGATGCAGAGCATGCTGAACCGAACCGTCACCAGCGACAACTGCCGGTATGACCTCAACCTAAATGGGCTCATCACCATCACCGAGATGTACCTGGTGCAGTCTCACATGAACCACGCGGCGCCGTAGAGTGCGTGCCCCAGGCCGGTCGTCATGCAGGACAAAACGACACGCCGCCCGGTTTCCGGGCGGCGTGTCGTCTACTGCGCTTGCCTCGATCTGGCGTGCGCTGGGCCTCAGCCGTCGCCGCGCTTGCGGCGCCGCCATGCAATGCCCAGGGGCAAGGCACCCAGCAAGAGAAGCACGCCCGGTGACAACTCCGGGGTAATCTCCTCGCCGCTGGTGCCACCGCCGTCCGGGCGAAGGATTTTGCCCTTACCGAATGGCGGGTCCTGATTGCCCGACACTGGAAGGCCCTGCGGGGTGCTTGGGTCAGGATCGGTCTCCAGGAAGCCCACGTTGTACAGGTACGCGAATGGCTCACCGCTCCTGCCGTCCTTCGCGTAGAAGTCGCCCCAGACGGGGTCGCGCTGGCTCTGGAATGACCATCGCAGATCAGTCGCAGGAACGTCGGGCAGATCGAGCTTGATGCCGTATATCTTGGAGATGGACCCATCTGCGTACTCGGGCATGCCCGGGTTGCTGGCTTCGTCGGAGTAGAACGTGCGGATATCCATTTCCTTCGGCGTCCAGCTCTCCCACTCAGACCCGTCCCAGTACTTTAGGTTCAGTAGGGCGATCTCGTCTTCGCCGAGGTCACTGGTAAGCTCGAC